>JAEEKN010000381.1 GCA_016282435.1 Lachnospiraceae bacterium
ACATGTTTGCCGATAAGCGGCTTAACCAAAATCAAAGCAGAAGAGGAAACAACAGCCACGGTTACGGCACCCAATGCTGTTACTGCAAGTTTTAAATGGGAAACAAATTCTGTAGAGGCTGATACCGCTGCATATGTGTATGTACTCAAGGCAAAGACAGGTAACACTATTAAGGTGGGTACCTCAGCAGTACAGATGACAAAAGCTGCGGGAGCGGATAAAGCGAGTGTAACTCTCGAAGAACTTGGTATAAAAAAAGCTAAAAATGACGTTTATCTGTATGTATGTGATAAGGAATTCGAAGCTGAAGGATCGAGTATCAGTGCAAACTTTGAGATAAAAGCTTCAGCGGCTAAAAAGATTACCGCAAAAATCGATTATACCAAGGCTGATGGTGAAGAATTAAATGTAATCACGGCAACAGTCATTGATACATCCGGTAAGGAAGTTTCAAATCCTGTGATATATTGGTCCACAGAAGCCAAGGGAACATATTTTGAAGTTAATGACGATGAAACTTCTACCACACGGAAGTATTCAGAAGGAACGGAGTTTGCGCCGAATGGTTTTGATGGCAGGACACTCAAAGAAATGCTTTCAGGTGGCAGTACTATTTATATAAAGGTAAAAGGTGTTGATGGAGCGAGCGGAACAGCACAGCTTTCCAGTCTTCCTGTAAAAGTCAAGATTCCGAAACAGGGAAAAGCTCCTAATGCTAAAATCGATGTTAAAAAAGATACCATTTCGATCAAGAATGGTTTTGATTTTGGATACACTACAAAAGAAAAAGACGGGAGTTATGGGGATATCTGCTGGTTTACAATACTTCCGAACCTCAGTGGCGCTCAGATAAAAGAAGCTGAAGCAAGCATAGTTCCTACAACTCATTATATTCCTTTGGATAAAAAGGATAAAAATGCAGGTAAAGAAGTAACGGTACAGGATGGTGAGGACTCCGTAAAGAAGTTTTCATATACTGATTACAAGTTTAAGTCATTGAGTATTGATACGTTACTTAGTGAAGCAGGAGAACCTGAGGATGGCTATTATTATATTGCTATCAGGAAATCGGCTACAGATAAAAAGCCTGCATCAGCTATTCAATTTATTGATCTGAAAGTTCAGGCCGGTATGCCTCTAGTATATACACAGGAAAACGTAAAGGACGAGTTTTTGGTAGCTACTAGTACAGATTTGAAAAAGAATCCGTTGAAAATCGGTACTATACTTCCTAATCCCGGCTCTATCAGCGGAGAATCAATCTCCGGTGCAGCGACTGACGGATATGCAGAAAGTTTCAAGGTGATAACTTCTATCTCTGGTGGTACAATAGTAGGCGCAGATGAAGATGGAAGCAGTTTTGAATATGTCGTAGTAAACCAGAAAGATCTGGATGCTACCGGAAACAAAGCAATAGATATGTCGACTCTCAGTTGGAAGAAGCTGGATCCTGCTAAGACAAAGTTTAATGAAAAGCTAAAGGGTAAATACAAACTGAAAGATGGTACATCCGTATCAGCCGAGATAAAGATGGAAAGCGGACAGGCTGAAAATGGAATAGCCAAGACATACATTCTGGTCCGCCGTGCAGGTATAAAGGCGAGCTCCATTAGAGCTTCAGAGTATATAAAGCTCTATATGGCAAAGCAGGGAAAAACATATTCACTTTACAGCACTGTAGATAATGGTGCCAGAGCATATAAGTACAGGATAAAGTTTGTGAAATATCAGGAAACAGCAGGGACAGGTGAAGGAGAAAAATCCTACGCTTGGGGATTAACCGATGCTGTGGAACCTATAGCAGTATGGCTCGCACCCGGAGACACAAAGTATGTGACACTTCCTAAGGTGGAAAATGCTAAGCTGTTTAATGTGGAAACTTATGATTGTGATGGAGATACTATGTATGAAGTAAATGAGTCAGAGGGTGATGGAGTTACACTTGAAGATGACACAGAACATAAGGGTAAATACAAGATAGAATCTCCTGAAGATACAAGCGATGAGATAGTAGAGTATATTGCTGTCCGCGAATTGGCTAATGTAAAAATTGTGGCTGAAATCACAGATTCTGTATCGGGCAGTGCCACAGCCGGAAGTAAAGAAACTAAGACACTGGTAACCATTACAAACGGAAAGAGTAGTATATCCGGTGATGATACCATATACTATGTAGGTGAAGATGTAACTCTCGAAAACATAGCAGATCCTACTACAACAAAGGAGAACTGCACTATTGAAATAAGTGAAGATATGCCTGAAGAAGCAAATGTTGATGTTGATGACGGTACTACAGGAACACATACATATGGATTTGCAATAAATAAGGCGGAAGAAATGGTTATAACTATACCCTTCGTATTGAAGGATCAGGAAACTAATAACCAGAACCAGGGCGGATCGGAGGAGCCTGGGGAACCGCAAGAACCACAAGTGACACAATGTGCCGTGATTTTTTCAAGCACCATAAATCACCCGTATTCTTCGGCCACAGTGGTTTTTACAGTTACTGTAAAAAAAGGAAATATTACTTTAAGAAGTGGAGATAAGGTAGCGAAAGGATCAACCATTACTGTAAGTGTTAGACGAGATATTAAGAGTTTGTTGTTTTCAAGTATAAAGATAAATGGTCAGGAAGCTAGCGTGGCAAATGGTAAAATATCTAATGGAGGAAAGGGATCTGGTCCTACGGCTACAGTATCATTAACAGTAAATGAAGATACACAGATTACAATTACTGATATTGCTCTTTCGGGTTCAGTTGGTAATTAATATATAGCACGGACGTCTATCTTTGGGGATTCAGACAAATGAACTTAGAGCTATAGACTAATTGATCTTAAGTATTATGGAGGTTTATATGAATAGACATACATATAAATACTGCTCTCTGTTTAAATCAATCGGGAAATTATTTGCTGCGTTGATCCTTATCCTGACAGGGGTAGTCTTAACCTGTCCGGATAAAGCTTATGCGGATACGCAGTGGGTTGATTTTACAATCTCCTGTGATGGGAATCTTACGGGTCAGGTCGGTTCAGCTATAGAGCCTTATTATTTCACCATTGAAATGCATGGTGCGACATTTATGCCGGATCGGGATGTTGCAGACGGTGTGGATGTTACATACTGGTTTTCGGGTTTTGCGAATGAGGCTGGAAATTATTTCGTACGCACTCCTGTAGGACTTGTATTTAAAACGGTTGGCGAGATAAAAAGGGGAGATACTGTGGGTCATTTTGTAGTGACCGGAACTCCGTGGTTTGCAGCCTCGCATTATCTGGAGTTTAAGAGTGTTCCGTACAAGCATACTTTTTCCGGTGGAGATATCGGACCGTACCCTTCCTTGACCGGTTCGGTTAAGTTCAATATTGAAAGGGGTAATTACGGAGAATCGCTGTCCATGACACCGTCTCCACTTAAGATTACAGGACAGCAGGGGATACCAATAACACCTGTGACTCTGGTGATAGGCGCAGGCGGCAATTTTATTTCAACTCTTCCTGCCGGAGCGGATATATCTTCATGGTTCAGGTCCGATGAGTTTTATGTAGACTGGGAACATGATCAGAATAATATATCTGCCCTTCTTCCTAAGGGACTGACTGCGAAGCTGAAAAAGGCAATCAAGCTTGGAGATACGAATTTTACGGTTGAAATATCGGGAACACCACAGCATGGGTCGACTGACTTCATAGTATGGGAAGCACCCAAAGAATACATTGCCTACGGAGATTCTGCCAAGAATG
>JAEEKN010000382.1 GCA_016282435.1 Lachnospiraceae bacterium
GGCTGAAGCACTTTGTAATTATCGGGAGTAGAGAGCTCCAGAACAGGTGACTCTGTCTTTACTTTCTCCTCATCAGGCTTAAGTA
Source organism: Lachnospiraceae bacterium (assembly GCA_016282435.1). Classification (GTDB taxonomy): domain Bacteria; phylum Bacillota; class Clostridia; order Lachnospirales; family Lachnospiraceae; genus RUG11977. The sequence goes on from JAEEKN010000382.1 coordinate 86, forward strand.
CTGTAAGATACATATTCTGTACAAAAGGTCCTACGGATGTTCCGCTGTTGTCTTTGCATGTAATATTCGCTGAAATACTATAGAATCCCGGAACAGCATTCTTTAATACCTTTACAGGAACTTCAACAGTCTTTGTTTCACCTGCTTTAAGTGTACCTATCTTGATATTCTCCACCGAATAATCGGGCACTAATCCGCTGGTGCCAAAATCCATAGTAAGATAGTTGTTTAACGCCTGCACTTCACCTGCATTTTTGAGTTTTATGCTCATTGTAAACGAGTTTCCCGGATATACTAATTTTTCATCAAAAGTCAGTTTATCCACTACGATCTCTATAGGCTTCAGCTCTGTAACAGTATACGACGTAAGCGTCATTAGTAATGTATTGTTAAGGTTTTCGGTTATATACTCTCCTTCACCTAATGATTTCACTTGAGCGCTTCCCTTAATGCTTACAGAATGATAGCCTATTTTTATAGAATCCGATATGGCAGTATCAAATTCCAAATTATATATTTCACCCGGATAAAATGTTTTCTGATTTTCATATCTTGGGTTAACCAGTTTCACATTAAAAATCTGTATATCAGAAGTATCTGCTTCTGCAAACAAAGAATAAAACTCTATATCATTTATGGATTCCGTTATTTTTATTGGAATCACAACATGTCTCATCTCACCCGGTTCAGCCTGGAAATCATACCTTCCCGTCGGATTGGCCGGTCTTAAATAGTTTACTTCTGCTTTGATATCTGTGGTATTTAAAAACCCGATAAGCAATGCTGCCATCATCAGTACCGCAAAAATCTTAGTTGTTTTTCTTGATGCTTTCATTTTCCTTAGCTTTCCTTTCCTCTTCAAACATTTGCTGTGCCGCTTCTTCCAGCTTTCTCGTTTCGTATTCTATATCAAAACCGGTACCCGGAGCATCAGTTTCTGTTTTGTCTCCGGCTTCGGTATCCTGTGTGGGAGCGGAGCTGTTTTCTACCTGCTCCGTCTTCTTATCTTTCTCAGGTTCGATAAACTTTCCTTCCCTGGAATTCTCCTGAACTTCGATACTTTCTATCTTGCCGTCCAGGATATTTATGATTTTGTCCGCATATTCTGTGAGCTTTCTGTCATGGGTAACCATTACTACAGTCTGGTTATTTTTCCGTGCCATAGCTTTCAGCATATCCATGACTTCTATGGTCGTCTTGGAATCCAGGTTTCCTGTGGGCTCATCAGCAAACACTATAGAAGGTTTTGCAACAAATGCCCTCGCTATTCCGACTCGCTGCTGCTGACCGCCGCTCATTTCCTTCGGTTTATGCTGCATTCTGCCTTTAAGTCCTACTTTTTTCAGCATATCGACCGCCATCTTCCGGCGTTTTGATGCTGACACCCTCTTGAACACCAGCGGAAACTCCACATTTTCCAACGCAGTCATGGAACCTATCAGGTTGTAGCTCTGAAATACAAAACCCAGATAGTCCTGTCGGAACTTAGCCAGCTTGTTCTCACTCATTTTTCCTATCGACTTGCCTTTTATGAAAATCTCACCCTTGGTCAGCTTCTCTATACCTGCCATCAGGTTAAGCAATGTCGATTTTCCGGATCCCGAAGTACCCAGCAGGCAGCAGAACTCACCTTCTTCAACGGTAAAACTGACCCCGTCCACGGCTTTTATCTTCTCTTCACCCATCCGGTATACCTTTTTGGCATTCCGGACTTCGATCACCGTTTTTCCCTTTCTTTCCATATTTATATCCTTTCGGTTGATTTCTTTCATGTTGATCATAAATCCTTCTTCCCCATAGGGGTTTTGATACGGCCAACATCATGATAAAACATCAAAGTGACAGTTAAGTGACAGATTAAAATATTTTTTCAAAAAAAATTGCACTCCGGTACTTAAAATGTTCCCGAAGTGCTGTATTTTTCATTTTTCCATCCTTTTACACGGATTCGACATAGAACTTAATGCATTCCACAGCTTTTTCGATTCCTACACGGCTGCTGTTTATGCACAGGGAATAGTTTTCGGCCTTTCCCCACTTTTCCCCTGTGTGGAAGTTGTAATAATTATATCTGCGTTTGTCCATTTTCCGGATATTTTCCTCGATCTTCTCGGAAGGCATACCGTCTATGCGTTGTGCTCTTTCAATCCTGAACGGCATATCCGCCATGACAAAAACATTCACCAGGTTCTCTTTTTTCCTTAATATATAGTCGGCACATCTGCCTACGATAACACACGGGCCTTCATTCGCCACCTTGTTGATAATATCCGCCTGAGCCATATACAGCCTGTCATCAAGTGAGAGATTATTAAATGTGGTATGTATATTCCCCGATGTCACCATACCTCTGGCTATCGAATACAAGAGACTGCTGGTTGCCCTGCTTTCTGCCGATTCAAAAGCCTCCACGGCATAGCCGCTCTCCTTTGCCGCTCTGGTTATAAGTTCGTTGTCATAAAAAGGAACTCCCCAGATATCCGCCAGTTTCTTTCCTATCTCACGCCCTCCGCTGGAATACTGCCTGCTGATAGTCAATACTTTATTCATAGCATTCACCCCCGTTATATACAGCTTGCTCCGCATCTTCTATTTGTTATAATAACATATAACATTCCAATAAGCAAGAAAAATGAAGCGTTAAATATCTTTGGTATTTCCCTCGAACTTCTGTTTTATCTCGTCATACTTGGCGGATGTCATAAGCGCCGTATCCTCGGTATCTTTTAATGTTACAGTATAAGTCCATCTGCCGTACACTTCAAGCTTTTTTATGGCTGCTATCCTGATGATGTATGATTTGTGGCATCTGATAAACTGCTCGGGATCCAGCTTTTCCTCCAGGGATGAAAGTGCCTGGGAAGTAAGATAAACCTCATCCTTTGTTACTATCCTGGACATTCCGTCTACCCTTTCGATCATGATGATGTCTTTTATATCCACCAGGTTGATTTCTTCCTTTCCCCTGATGATAAGCTTCTCATATGCAGGATCTGTTTTTTCTTCGGTCTCCTGTTTTACCGACAGACTCTTTATCCTGTTAAGTGTTCTGCCTATACGTTCAAGATCAAACGGCTTTACCAGATAATCAAATGCGTAGATTTCAAAAGCATCAGCCATGTATTCGCTATGTGCCGTAGCAAACACTATCTTTACTTTAGGATCCACTTCAGAGATGGCTTTCGCACATTCCAAGCCGCTTTCACCGTTCAGATCCATGTCCATAAAGACTACTTCAGGGCGAAGCCTGATAAAGTCACTGATAGCAGATGCAAAATTTTGACACACAGATACCACCTTGCAGTCATCGGTCCGTTCGATCATCTTCTTTAGTATGTTTCCAATCTGTTCTTCATCTTCAACTACCATAACTGTTATCATGATTCACCCCGTATTATGTCAGATATTCTTTTTTATTTCTACAAAATCCGTAACACCGTTTCCGATATCCTTTTTCATCTTGGTGTCCGCCTGTACATTCTGGAGCTTATAATAATCCAGCGCACCTAAGTTGCCTGACATGAGTGCCTGTGCCATAGCTCTCGGAACTTCAGCTTCTGCCTTTACGACTTCTGCCTTCATTTCCTGTTCAAGTGCTACAGCCATAGCTCTTCTTTCCTCTGCCTTGGCCTGTGCAATCTTGGTGTTTGCTTCAGCCTGTAAGCTCTGCAGGTTAGCACCGATATTTCTTCCGATATCGATATCTGCTATATCTATGGAGATGATCTCATATGCGGTACCCGAATCAAGACCCTTACCAAGTACGACCTTTGAAATGTCATCAGGATTCTCCAGAACCGAACTGTGTGTTGAAGCAGAACCTACAGTCGTTACAATACCCTCACCTACTCTGGCAAGCACGGTAGCCTCACCGGCACCGCCTATCAGATGGTTAATGTTTGTTCTTACAGTGACACGTGCCTTAACCAGAAGCTCTATACCATCCTTTGCAACAGCCGATATCTGAGGCGTTTCGATAACCTTGGGCGTTACACTCATCTTTACTGCTTCAAATACATCACGTCCTGCAAGATCGATAGCCGATGCCTGCTCGAAAGACAGACTGATACCTGCTCTTTCAGCTGCTATAAGTGCATTTACCACATTATCTACATTACCACCAGCCAGTAGATGTGCTTCAAGCTCATTTGCCTTTACCACGATACCCGCTTTTGTAGCCTTGATCATGGGTCCTAATATTTTGGCAGGCCTAACACGGCGAAGCTTCATACCTATCAGTGAGAATACGCTGATCTTTACTCCGCTGGCTACCGCGGAAATCCACATCCCCACAGGGATTATCGAAAAGAATACTATCAAGAATATTACAACCAACCCGGCAATAATTAAAGGTGTTTCCATTTATTTGTCCTCCTCAACTATGATCTTATTGTCTCTTATCTGTGATATCACAAGTGACGTTCCGGTTTTGATATAGAGTCCGGATGATATGATATCCAGTTTAACACCGTCAAACTCACCTTTCCCGGTAGGCTTAAGGTCGCTTATCGCTGTTCCTTTCTTTCCTATAAGATATTCCATATCTTTTTCTTCCAGGAAAAGGTTCTTCCCTTGCAGGTCTGTCTCTAGTTTGATAGGCGACTTGACCTTTTTGGAATTAAATACAATGATGCTGATCACCAGCATAACTACGATCACTACGATCGTGATTATGCCGACCATGAGCCGCTCTGACGCGTCTCTACCGGCCAGGAATATACCTGCCAGCGAACAGATCGTTCCGCATATCCCCGGGAAGCCGAAGCCCGGCATATAAAACTCCAGGCCGATCAGGACTACCCCGACAATCAGAACGATTATACCCAAAATCTGAATTGTTTCCATGGCTATGCTCCTTTTTTAAACTCAACCGTAAATACTGTTTTTGCTTCGTCCGAGTCAAATCCTATACTGCCGTTATTGGCTGCAAGGATCTCAGTTACTATCGCAAGACCCATTCCGTGCCCTTCCTCTTTTTTGGTTGAGAAACCTTTTTTAAAAATCGCGTCTCTTAGTTCCTCAGGGATCATCGGACCGTTGTTTTCTACCTCAAATATGTATTTGTCGCGTGTTTCCGTAATATTGCTCCTGAGCTTCTTTTCCGCCTTATCGGAATCATCCAAAGCTTTCATCGCATTATCGATAAGATTGGATAACACCTTGCACAGTTCCCAGTCCTCAATAGCGAGTGCCTTTAGATCCGACTTGACTTCGATAACAAACTCGATACCCTTGGTATCCGCTTCCGCGGTTTTGGCGGCCAGGAGTGCGTTTAATGCAGGTTTAGATGTTTTTATGGCTTTTCCGGTTTTTAGCAGTTCCTTATAAACCTTCCTAAGGTATGCGTTCATTTCATCGTATTCCTCTAGTTCCATCAAACCATATACTACCTGCAGATGGTTCAGATAATCATGTCTGTCCATTCTGAGTTTGTCATTAAAACGGCTCAGGTTTTCAATACTTTCCCGGAGGGTCTCATTCCTTTTCATCAGCCTTTTATATATCCTTACCAAAGCTATGATACAGGCAATCAGGATTACGACCAGTATTCCGCAAAGCACAAGGTAGAATGTTTTGTTTTCCAACAACCCTTCCATGCTCACCTCCATGATAAGAGCATACCACTTTTTAATATTATAACAATCTCTATTCTCTCAATTATACAAAATCGGGGATGAAATGTCATTAAAACACGTTTCAATATGTTTACAATCACCAACCTTCATATAATTCTATCATATTTTGGGCAATGATTCCATTCTTTTCTGTGCTAAAGGCAAACAAAAAAGCTCCGGATATTTATCCAGAGCCTTTATTCATGCGGAGTAAGGGACTAAAACCAACAAACCGCATAAAATAACGCTCCTTCGTACCTTGTAACACATATTGTAACACATACTATTAAAGAAGTCAAAAAAAGCTCCTGATCTGATCTCAGGAGCTTTCCTTCTGTGTACTGGCTAGTTGTTACTTTTCTTCTGTTTCTCTGGTGTTCTCTGCTATCTTTTGTCTAAGTGGTACCACCAAATGTGTATTACACCAATCACAACATCTTCCAGAGTCTTTATCCTTGATCGGATAGGGATTGTTTCCAAACTCTTTAAACTCCGTTCCACAAATGTAGCATACCTTTTTCATACTTTTTACACTCTTTTTTTTATATTTAAAGCCTATGGCTTTATTTATGATGTTTTTATCTGTAACTCATTCATAGCTTTCACTTTGCTCTCTTTCATAACTCTTGTATAGAGGTTGAGCGTTATGCTTATGTCCTTATGTCCGAGTATCTCAGAGAGTATCTTGATGTCTTGCGGTCTCTGTTCTATAAAGCGTGTGGCAAATGTTACCCTGAAACAATGACAAGTAAACTTTTCTATGTTGGCAGCAGAGCAGACACGGTTTATTTCTCGATTGACTGAA
>JAEEKN010000383.1 GCA_016282435.1 Lachnospiraceae bacterium
ATATAGTTCAGTATCGCATCCGACACCTGAACGGACGCCACCTGCTCCTGGATGGTAAGAATATCGTTTTTCTCCAGACAGGGCCTCAGTTCATCCACTATCTCATGTGAATCCCCGCGAAGGATATCGATAGCGCTGTCATGATCCGGGTATCCCATGCTGAGCCTTATCATAAAACGGTCAAGCTGGGATTCAGGCAGCTTCTGAGTTCCCGAAGCTCCTACAGGATTCTGTGTAGCGATAACGAAAAAAGGTACCGGAAGTTTATGAGTCACACCGTCCACAGTCACATTCTGCTCCTCCATAACCTCCAGAAGTGCCGACTGAGTCTTGGGAGAAGTACGGTTTATCTCGTCAGCCAGAAAAAGATTGGTGAAAACGGCTCCTTCCCTGAATCTGAACTCTCCCGTATTTTTGTCATACATAGTAAAACCGCTCAAATCAGACGGCAATACATCCGGGGTAAACTGGATTCTTTTATAATCAAGTGACATAGTCTTGGCCAGTGCCGTTACCAGAGTTGTTTTGCCAACACCGGGGATATCCTCTAACAGTATATGTCCCTTTGCCAGAATAGCACATAGCACCATATCTATTACCCCATCCTTGCCATGGATGACCAGTTTTATCGAATTCTTTATCCTGTCCGTTATCGCCGACATATCTTTTGCTCCTTATTATGTCATTAGTATTACATTCCAATATTAGAAGTATAAACAAAACCACTTGATTTTTCAAGTGGTTTTGACCTGTAAAATATTATTTAATTAAGTTTTAACTTTTCAGTTCCATTGAAGTGTCGGTTTTCTCTTTTCTCTGACACAATCAGTAAGATACAGATTAATTAAGGTTTGATAGGGTATTCCGGAAGAAATTGCTTCTTTCTTAAAATAATCAATTACACTGACAGAAAGCTTTATAGTAACCTGTTTCTTCATCTCTTTCGCATAAGGATTTGGACGCGGGTTGAGTTTGTCTATATCATATTCCTCTAACATATCTGGTCACCTCCGTTTTTGTAGCTTTTCTTGCCGATATAATTCTTATTACTGAATCAGATTCCCTATAACAATGACACACAATACATATATGCGCTTCCTCACTCATCCCCAAGAGTAGAAAACGGTCTTCCTCAGAAGAATGTTCAGGATCGTCAAACAAGATAGCTGATACATCAAATTCCTTTCTTACATAATAATTATATTATAATTATTATGTATTGTCAATGCTTTATTGTTTTTTAATATACATATTTTTACCTACTTCCTCTACTAACCCCTTTAGCTCGAGTTCTACCAATATTCTGGATAGTTTTGCAAAATCAATTCCGGATTTATCAGATATATCATTTATCTGACGGGGTACAGATTCCAGCATTCTATAAACAATCTTCTCTTCATCCGACAGATTTGCTTTAATTTTTTTCTTTCTTTTCTTCTCAGCATTTAGCAGCATTTCGTATTTATTTTTCAACGCATCTATGATATCTTCCGGTTCAGTAGCGAGTCCTGCACCGTTTTTTATCAGGCTGTTGCAGCCATCACTCACAGTATCACCTATTCTGCCTGGGATGGCAAATATTTCCCTTCCCTGTTCCAAGGCATGATCGACTGTTATGAACGTCCCGCTCTTTTTTCCTGCCTCAACCACCAGGAGTATGTCAGCAAACCCGGATATAATACGGTTTCTCTGAGGAAAATTATATGGAAGAGCCTTGTCGCCGGGGTAGTATTCCGATACTATACCACCATAATTCTTACCGGTAATATCTTCGCTTTTTTCTCCATCTTTATTTTTTGCCATTTCCGTAGGATTTTGTAATATGCCCGGCATTTTCTCAACCGTATTGGATAGTTTCTCGAAAATATCCCGATTTTCCGCCGGATAACATATATCCACTCCGCATCCGAGTACCGCAGTAGTTTTCCCCCCTGCATTTATAGCTCCTCTGTGTGCAAATCCATCCACTCCCGATGCCATGCCGCTGATGATATTTATTCCGGCTTCAGCAAGCCTAGAAGAAAACTTAAGACACATCTCCCTGCCGTATAAGCTGCATCTACGGCTCCCAACTACCGCTACCGCCGGGAGATTGTCATCAGGCAGCTCACCCCTGTAAAACAGAAACGACGGTGCATCCGGGATATCACGCAGGCGCTCGGGGAACTCCTTTTCGTCGGCGGTCACAAATTTTATTCCTTTTCGTCTAAACTGTTCAGCCTCATAGCCAAAGTCTATTTTTCTGTAGTCTATTAACTGTTCTATCTGAAACTCCTCTAACAGCAAGACTTTTCTAAGTACATCCTCCCTGGCCTTAAAAACCTCCTCGGGTGTCCCCAGCATTTCCAGCAGCATTTTTCTTCTCGCAGGCAATAAGCCCTTTACTTTTGATATGTATAACCAGTATTCTTTTTCTGTCATTTTTATATTTTCCTTTACATATTTTTCAACTTATAAATGTCACCACAAAAACGTCTTCTGAGTTTTCTCAGTAATAAAACGACACTTTGTATCTCTTTTTTATTTACAGCTCATTAGTCAGCCTTTGGCCTACAGCATCCCCGCAAAGGAGGGAAGCCTTATAAAGTGTCAAAGTCACCTCGAAAACGCCTTCAGCGTTTCCTCGGTAACAAAACGATGCTTCGCATCTCATTTCAGTCGGGGCTTGACCCCCGCCTGAAACGAAGATCTCCCCCCCCACCTTCGCTACGCTAAGAGGTGGGGGATATCTTCTGTTTTGTTATATTAACATCAATTATTAAAATCGAGATTCCGATAGCACAGTGCCTCCAAGATGTGCGGCACCTTTATATCCTTTTCCCCTGCCA
>JAEEKN010000384.1 GCA_016282435.1 Lachnospiraceae bacterium
AGATCTGAATACCGGTGCCATTACCGATGAGGAAGCCAGAAAAAGAAGAGAAACAATACAGGAAGAATCCACATTCTTCGGTTCGATGGACGGTGCCACAAAGTATGTAAAAGGAGATGCCGTGGCGGGTCTTATCATTACACTTATCAACTTTGGCGGCGGTATTGCGATGGGTGTTACCTCAGGAAATATGACTGCTGCAGATGCCCTTAAAACATACGGAATGCTTACCATAGGTGACGGACTTGTAAGTTCCATGCCCTCCCTTATGATATCGCTTGCAACCGGTATGCTGGTTACAAAAGTATCAAAGGATTCGGATATCGGCGATATCCTGGTATCTCAGCTTTTCTCGATACCCAGGGTTCTTTATATAGTCGGAGCCGCTATGATAGTACTGGGACTGACGCCTCTTCCCTGGTTTATTTTCATTCCTTTCGGAGCTATGTTCATAGCTGCGGGAAGAAGCATAGAGAAGAAGGTAAAGACAGCGGAAGTCGAGAAGGAAGTCACGACGGAGGAAACGGCCGCGGAAGAGATACGAAGGCCGGAGAATGTTACACAGCTTCTGCAGGTAGACCAGATAGAACTGGAATTCGGATACGGTATCATACCTTTGGCGGATGCAAACCAGGGCGGAGACCTGCTTGACCGTGTAGTTCTTATAAGAAGACAGATAGCACTGGAACTCGGATGCGTGGTACCCACGATCAGACTTCGTGATAATATACAGCTGAATCCGAACCAGTATGTTATAAAGATAAAAGGCGTTCCGGTATCGGACGGCGAGATACTGTTCGACCATTATATGGCTATGAACCCCGGATATGTTGAGGAAGAGATCACCGGTATACCGACATTTGAACCTTCCTTCCATCTGCCTGCACTCTGGATCACAGAGAGCCAGAGGGAACGTGCGGAGTCCTACGGGTATACTGTTGTAGATCCGCCTTCAATCATAGCTACGCATCTTACCGAGGTTATCAGAAGGCATCTTGATGAACTTCTTACCCGTCAGGATGTACAGAACCTTATCAACAACATTAAAGATGCGAACGAGACGCTTGTTTCGGAACTTGTACCGAAGCTTCTCGGAGTCGGAGAGATACAGAAGGTACTTCAGAATCTGCTGCGAGAAGGCATTTCCATCAGGGATCTTGTCACTATATTCGAAACTCTTGCGGATTATGCGACAACCACGCATGATACCGACGTTCTTACCGAATATGTGCGTCAGAGCCTGAAACGTGCCATTTCTTCAAAATACTTCCCTAAGGGAGAGAAGAATCTGGTGGTTACACTCGATCCCAGGGTAGAACAGGAGATTATGGCATCGGTAAAGACTACGGAGCAGACAACGTATATTAATTATGATCCGGAAAAGACGAAGAAACTGATGGATTCCATCGAAGAACAGGCAAAGACCCTGGAAGATATGGGCAAGAACCCGATAATAGTTACTTCGCCTATTGTCAGAATGTACTTTAAGAGGCTATCAAGGGATTATTTCCCTGACCTGATAGTAATATCGTATTCCGAAATAGATTCGGATGTAGAACTTCAGTCAGTTGGGATGGTGACGGTTAATTGATAATCAAAAAATTTCAAGGGAATACAGAAACTGAGGCAATCCTGCTCGCCAAAGACGAGCTGGGAAAAGAAGCCATTGTCACCAACGTGAAGGTGATAAAACCGAAGGGATTGGCAAGGCTCTTTAAGAAGCCCACATATGAGATAACGGCGGCGCTTGATGAGACACCGCCCAAGACGGAACTTTCCAGGCGCGAAAGCATCAAGGCAATGTTTAAGGACAATCCTGACATCATACTTGATGACGGTCCGGAAGAAAAAAGCTCAAAAGAAAAAGAGGCAGTATCTTCCATAGAAGGAGCCAAGCAGCTCGAACAGAGGATATCGAATATTGCCACACTTCTTGAAAAGCAGATAGGTTCCGCTAAAAAAGAGGCGTCCGCAGAAACAAAAGATGAAAAAGCGGATATAGAGGAATCAAAGGAAAAAGACAGAAACAATGCGTGCCTGCAGCTTATAAAAGAGCAGCTTCTGGCCAATGAAGTCGACGAAAAGTACATCTCGCAGCTGATCACAGAGATAGAGCCGACATTAAAAAAGGATTCTTCGGTTGAGAACATTTTGTCGGGAATATATCAGAAGATAGTTCTCAAACTCGGTAAGACCGAAGTAATGGGTGTTACAAGTAAAAAAGCGAGATTTGTATTCTTTATCGGACCCACCGGTGTAGGTAAGACTACTACCATAGCAAAACTCGCATCGAAGCTTAAACTCGATATGAAGCTGAATGTAGCGCTTATGACAGCGGATACGTACAGGATAGCTGCAGTAGATCAGCTGAAAACATATGCGGAGATACTTCAGGTGCCGCTTAAGGTTGTATATTCCGATACTGAACTAAAAGACGCTTATGAGGAGATGAAGAGTTTCGATATAGTACTGATAGATACTGCGGGCCGTTCACACAGGGATAAGCAGCAGCGTGAAGATATCGAAAAGCTAATAAACGCCATACCGGAAGAACAGAGAGACATATTCCTGGTTCTGAGTATTACAACAAAATATAAAGATCTGATAAGGATTACCGAAGCTTATTCGGAAATTGCAAAATACAGGTTGATATTTACCAAACTGGACGAAACAGATACCCTCGGAAATATATTTAACGTGAAGCTTTTGACCGGAGCTCCGTTATCCTACGCAACCTTCGGACAGAAGGTACCGAACGACATCGCGCGTCTTGATGCGCAGATGATCGCAAAACAGCTTTTGGGAGGCTCTGACTGATGGATCAGGCCGAACAGCTCAGGCTTCTTGTAACTAAACAGGCCGAGCAGAAGAAAAAAGACCGTAAGGTCTCGAGGGTTATAACGGTCACAAGCGGTAAAGGAGGAGTCGGAAAATCGACACTTACCGTAAATTTAGCTATACAGCTTTCACGTTTAGGGAAAAAAGTGATAATACTTGACGCCGACTTCGGTCTGGCAAATATTGAAGTAATGCTTGGCATCAGGCCGGAATACAATCTGGCGGATCTGATGTTCAGGGGTAAGGGCTTAAAAGAGATAATAATACAGGGACCCGAGGGCATCGGATTCATATCGGGAGGCTCCGGAATACAGGAGTTATCAAGGCTTACCAGGGAACAGGTAGTATATCTCGTACAAAAACTCTACGAACTTGATGAACTGGCGGACATAATTCTTGTGGATACGGGAGCGGGAATATCCGATTCGGTACTTGAATTTGTATCGGCCAGCAACGAAGTGCTTCTGGTGGCTACACCCGAACCTACTTCGATCACAGATGCATATGCCCTCTTAAAAACTCTTAACAGGAGGAGTGGTTTCTCGAAAGAGGACACCGTCATAAAGATGGTGGCAAACCGCATAAAGACAAAGGAAGAAGGGGATGCACTGTATGAAAAACTGGGGCTTGTCGTGGATAAATTCCTGAGCCTCAAGATGGAATTTACGGGCGCAATACCCGATGATCCGAACTGCGGAAAAGCAGTCATGCAGCAGAAACCCGTAACACTTGCAGATCCCGGATCGGGTGCCACCAAGGCTATAAAAACCATAGCTGAAAAAATCGCGGCACTTGAAGGCGGTTCGGATAAAAAGGGTATAGCTCAGTTGTTCAGCCGATGGATGAAGAGCATTTACAAAAAAAAGAAATAAAATAATCAGAAAGGAGCCGGAGGAGGTGGCGCTATGCTGAAAAAGATCCTGAAAATCGGGGACCGCATAGAGCTGAAGAGTATTCAGCAGTCAAAGCTTGCGGGCAAAGATCCGAAAACATATCAAAGCCAGATACTCGACATCATGGATGAGTACCGGATGAACATAGCCGTTCCGCTTGAATCCGGACATCTGGTGGCGCTTGAAGTGGGAACCAGATATGAATTGAGTTTTCTGACTGTCAGCGGACGTTATGTATGTAAATGCGAGATAAAGAACAGATTAAAGCAGAATAATATTTATTATCTTGTAGTAGATATTATTTCCGAACTGAAAAAAGACCAGAGACGCCAGTATTTCAGACTTGAAAAGATAGTTCCGTTAAAGTACAGGGTGATCAGTGAACTGGAGATGCGGCTCAGATATTTTATGGAAAAAAAGGCTTACAAGGATGAACGCGAAAAAAGACTTGTAACCGAAAAACTTGAACAGCTCGAGAGGGAAGTGCTCGAAGGAACGATAATAAATGTCAGCGGCGGAGGTATTAAGTTCAGTTCACTTGAAAAGCATGAAAACGGCAATCTTCTTCTGATAAAGTTCAGCCTTGATGATGAGATAATGGTTGAAGCCGAGGCGAGGATCATAGCTTCAAATGAGGTAATGAACCAAAGGGGAGTACGCGAATACAGATGTGAGTTTAAGCGTATAAAGAAAGAAATCAGAGAAAATATTGTCAGATATATTTTCAGTGAAGAAAGAAAACAAAGACAAAAAGAGAGCGGATATTAAAATTATGGATAATTTTACTGATTTAGATGACTTAGCACTCATGAGTGACGACGATTTTGATATAATAGTAAAAGCAGAAATGAACAAGGGCAAAAGACCCGTTCCGGATCCTAAACCCGCTTCGGATACCCCTGCTCCGGTCGCACCTGTTAACAACGTTAAGCCGGAGCCACCCAAAAAGCCGGAACCGCCTAAAAAACCGGATGTTCCCAAAAAGCCTGCGGGTGAAGAATCCGAAAAGCCTGCGGGTAATCAGGAGAAGAAACTGTACATTCCGAAATCTCTGAATGAACCTTTGTCAGAAGTTTTGGAAAAGAACGGTGCATCGCAGAATCAGACAACCGATAACGGATCAAAAACCAGATATACACCGGGTTCCGTATCGGAGATGTACTCCAAGATTACGCGGCCTTCAACATCGACTGCAGCTCCTTCGGCAGGTTCGAATATCAGGAAGCCTTTGACGGAATCAGAGACTAAGCCGAAATACGGGCCGAAACAGGAATCCGATACAAAACCCAAGTATGGGCCGGGATCTGAAGTGAGACCTAAGTATGGCCCGGGTTACGAGTCGGAGGCAAAGCCCAAGTACGGCCCCGGTTCAGAAGCGGAGGCAAAGCCCAAGTACGGCCCCGGTTCAAAAGCGGAGGCAAAGCCCAAGTATGGTCCCGGTTCCGAATCCAGACCAAAGTTTGGTACGGAATCTGTGGCAGAGACCGGTAAAACGGTATCTACTGCAGCACCTGTTGAGAAACCTGCGGTAAAGCCGGCAGTTCCGGAAGCTCCCGCAGTGCAGGTTAAACCCGCGTTTGTACCGACCGCATCTCCCGATGCAGCCGATTTCGGAGTGCCGGATTTTGTACCTACATCCGACAATACGAAGGACGACGGTCCCATGTCGTATACACTGCTGACGAAGTTTCACAGATTACCGCACAAGAGCGTGGCGCCTTCGGCAAAGAAGCTGGTGGCTATCTGTTCGTCGACCGGAGGACCCAAGGCACTGCAGCGCATAGTGCCGTATCTGCCCGGGAACCTGAATGCGGCAGTCGTAGCCGTACAGCATATGTCAAAGGGTTTTACTGCTTCACTGGCCAGACGTCTTGACGAAAGAAGCGAGCTAACCGTTATGGAAGCCGTGGAGCATGAAAAACTTAAGAAAGGCAGATTCTACCTGGCGAAGGGCGGAGAACATCTTCAGGTGGTACAGAGAAAAAGCGGAATGTTTCTGCAGTATGCGGACCAGCCGGCAAGAAGCGGCTTAAAACCATGTGCAGATGTAATGTTTGAATCACTTTTGGAACTTGAAGGGGTAGAGGAATTTATCTGTGTTGTATTAACAGGAATGGGAAGCGATGGCACAAGAGGAATCGGAAAACTCAGTGAGAAGAAAAACTGTTATGTCATCGCGCAGGATGAACCGACAAGTACGGTTTACGGAATGCCGGGAATGATATACAAAGCCGGCCTGACAGATGAAGTACTGCCGCTGGATAAAATAGCGGAAGCAATAACAAGAGTCGTTGGCACGAGAAGTGCCATCTGACAGAAACGGAGGAACGCATGGACGTTAGCCAATATCTGGAAGTATTTATCGAAGAAGCAAAAGAACATCTTCAGTCACTGAACGAGCACCTTCTCATCCTTGAAAAAGAGCCCGAGAACGAGAATACCATTAATGAAATCTTCAGGGCAGCTCATTCACTGAAAGGCATGGCCGGTACTATGGGATACAAGAGAATGCAGCACTTGACCCATGATATGGAGAATGTCTTCCAGGAGATCAGAAGCAAGAACATGAAGGTTAGGCCTCAGCTTACCGACTGTCTTTTCGAGACACTGGACGCACTGCAGGAGTATGTTGACAATATCACAAATACTCAGGATGAAGGAACAAATGATAATCAGGGGCTGATCGATACCTTGAACAAGGAACTTGAGATTGGTCTTAAAGGCGGATCCGGTGAAGAAGCTTCCGAATCGGCAGCACCGGCAGCAGCTACGGAAAGCGCACCGGCAGCAGAGGGAGCCGCAGCTGAAAATGCATCCGGTGAAGCAGGCAGTGCAGGAAGCAGTGTAGGATATGCCGATCATGAGAAGACTGCTATCAGGGAAGCCGCAGCTCAGGGACTTATAGCATATGAAGTACATGTAGACCTCCAGGAGACATGCCTGCTTAAGGCAGCAAGAGCATATCTGGTATTTAAGGCGCTGGAAGAGATCGGAGAGATCATTAAATCCGTTCCCGATGCGCAGCAGATAGAAGATGAAAAATTTGATTTAAGTTTTATCGTTTGCATACTGACAAAGTCCAACGAGGATGAGATCAGGGCAAAGGTTATGAACGTATCCGAAATAAAGGATGCCGCAGTAGAAAAGATCATAGTGGAAGATGCTCCAGCACAGGAAGAGACGAGCACCGAAAAGAAGAGCGAAGAAGAAAAGAAGGACGCTCCCGCAGCAGCTCCCGCAGCTTCGGCAGCTCCCGCCGCAACAGGTAATGCAGCACCTCAGGCTAAACAGGCTTCGGGACAGACTACTCAGAAAAAGGCTGTTGTCAACCGTTCTGTACGTGTTGATATCGAAAAACTCGATGACCTGATGAACCTCGTCAGCGAGCTTATTATAGCTAAAAACGGACTGGCATCCATATCACCCGATGATTTTGCAAAGAAAGACAAGCGCTCTGCATTTAATGAGCAGATAGAGTACCTGGAGAGAATCACTACCAATATTCACCAGAGTGTTATGAAGGTACGAATGGTACCTATCGAAAGCGTAGTAAACCGTTTCCCGAGAATGATCAGAGACCTTTCCAAGAAGCTGGATAAGCCTATGGAACTGTATATGTCCGGTGAGGAGACAGAGCTTGACCGTACGGTTATCGATGAAATCGGCGATCCTCTGATGCATATCCTTCGTAATTCGGCAGATCATGGTCTTGAGAGTGCCGAAGTAAGACGTAAGCTCGGAAAGCCCGAAGTAGGTTCGATTTTCCTTAATGCTTATCAGGAAGGTAACAGCGTAGTTATTGAATGTAGCGATGACGGTGGCGGAATCGATACCGAAAAAGTTAGACGTAAGGCTATAGAAAAAGGTACCATCACAGAAGAGCAGTCCATGTCAATGACGGAAAAGGACTATATCGATCTTCTGTTCAGACCCAGTTTCTCTACTGCAGAGAAAATTTCAGACGTATCGGGACGTGGTGTTGGTCTTGACGTTGTAAAATCAAAGATTGAATCACTGAGCGGTAGCGTAGAATGCCATACAGTTCTTGGCGAAGGAACCACGTTTACCATCAGACTTCCTCTTACACTTGCCATCATCCAGTCACTGATGGTAGTTGTAGGCGGAGAAAAATATGCTATACCTCTCGGAAGTATTGATACTATCGAGGACATAGCTATCGAAGAGATTAAGCGTGTTGAGAAGAAGGAAGTAGTAAACTTAAGAGGAAGCGTTATCCCGCTTATCCGTCTCGAAGAAATTCTCGACGTACCGAACAAGAGTCCCGAAAAGACCAACGTTACCATGGTCGTTGTTACAAAGGGCGACAAGAAGGCCGGCCTTATAGTGGACGAGCTTATCGGACAGCTTGAAATAGTTATTAAGTCTATTGGAAAATACATCAACAATTCAAAGCTTATCAGCGGCGCTACAGTACTTGGCGACGGCGAGATAGCACTGATACTTGATGCCAATACACTTGTATAAGGAGGGATTATTATGGCAGGCGGAACTGAAATCAGCAACTTAGTTGAAGGAAAACAGTATATCGGTGTCATGGTCAATAACGAGCAATACGGAATAGACATCAATTATATTGACAATATAGTCAGAATGCAGCGTATTACCAGAGTACCCAAGGCTCAGGACTTCTTCCCCGGAGTTATAAACTTAAGAGGTGAGATTATTCCTGTAATGAGCTTGAGGCGCAAGTTCGGTTTTGAGCCGGATACATTTACTCCCAAGACAAGGATACTCATATTGAAGCCCGAACCTCAGGCAAGCATAGGCTTTATCGTTGATGAGGTACGTGAGGTTTTGACACTCGGTGATGCAGATATAGATAAAGTAGTTGCATCTGATGATAAGGCTACATTTATTACCGGTATCGGTAAGCATGCAAAGGGTCTTTTCTCCATCATGAACATCGGTGCGGTGATCCAGGAGAAGGAATCCGGAGCAAAAGAGTGATAGGATTTTACTAAAAAGGAGAAAAATATGGCCGGAATAAAGCTGGAAGAGCTTTCCGATATGGAATTTGATGTCCTTAAGGAAATCTCCAATATCGGAACAGGAAATGCGGCAACTGCAGTATCGAAGATGCTGGAAGGAAAGATAGATATAAAAGTTCCGGCCATAAAATTCTTGAGTTTTACGGATACGGCGGATATTATAGGCGGAGCGGAAAATGAAGTCATTGGAATTCTTGTGACTTTGAATGATGATGTTGACGGCATGATGATGTTTGTCATGGACAAAAAATCGGCATGGATCGTCGCCAACCACATGATGTCATTTATTACAGGAGCCAGAGATCCCGAAGACGATACATATACTGCGGAAGAACTTTCACAGAGTGAAAAAGAAGCCTATGAGGAGGAAGCCAGGAGAAAGATAAAGGGTAAGCAGGCGTTTACCGAAATGGAAATCTCGGCTCTTTCCGAATTCGGAAATATTATATCTGCTTCGTACCTCTCAGCCGTTTCGACACTTACCGGACTGTGTATTTCGCCCAGTGTTCCGGCACTGGCCGATGACATGGCGGGAGCTATACTTTCCGTACCGGCCATAGAATTCGGAAAAGTCAGTGACAAAGTTCTTCTTATCCAGTCGCTTTTTGAGTACAAGCAGAAAAAGGCTGAAGGATTTTTTATACTGGTACCTACACCGGAAGCGTTTGAATTGATATTTAAGAAATTGGGGTTGCATTGATGGGAAAAGTAATTAGAGTCGGAATGGCCGACCTGAACGTCTGCAGAATCCCGGACACTATCACAACGCTTGGACTTGGTTCCTGCATTGGGCTGGTACTTTTTGATGTGACTACCTCCATATGCGGGATGGTACATGTTATGCTGCCTGACAGCACGATAATGAAAACTATAGATAATCCGGCAAAGTTTGCGGACACAGGTATAGATGAATTAATAAAAAGACTGGCAATGATGGGAGTACCCCAGCGCTCGCTTATGGCAAAAATGGCCGGAGGAGCAAAAATGTTCTCGGTGAATACCGGAAGCGACCTGCTGAAAATAGGCGAACGCAACAGTGAGGCAGTCAAAAAAATATTGGAAAAAAAGAAAATTCCGCTTATGGCATCCGATTGCGGCGGGACTTACGGAAGAACCATAGAATTCGATCCCTCTACGTTTAAGCTTTATATCAGATCCATCGGTATGCCGGAAAAAACAATTTAAAGGAGCGGGAAGTGAAGGACAAACCACTAGTAATAGTCATAACACTGATAGGAGGACTTGCGGCTTCCTTATGTTGCATTGTAAACAGGGCAGGGTTATTGACTACGCTTATATCGGTACTTGTCGCTCTGGTCATATTTATGATCGTAGGGCTGATAGTAAACAATATTATCGTAAAACAGAACAAAATCGTAGAGGAACGTGAGATAGAAGAACAAATCAAACAACAGGCTCTTGAAAGAGAAGAAGAAGCCAGAAAATACAGAGAAGCATTAGGCATAGGAATAGGAGCCGATACGGAAGAGGAACAGCAAAAAGAAGAGTAAGAAATAGATAGCTCACACAGGTAAACAGGGGGATTATCATATGGCTGTAATAGACAAGGATAAGCTGTGGAGTGATTATTCTAAACAAAAAACTCCCGAACTTAGGGAAAAGCTCATCATCGAATACTCGGGGCTGGTGAAAGTGGTAGCGGGTAAACTCAGCATATATCTTGGTAACAATGTTGAATTTGACGATATGGTAGGTTACGGTGTTTTTGGTCTGATAGATGCCATAGACAAGTTTGACTATGGAAAAGGTATAAAATTTGAGACATACGCTTCACTGAGGATCAGGGGTGAAATCCTGGATCAGATAAGGCGAATGGACTGGATACCCAGAACTGTCAGACAGAAGCAGAAGGCACTGGATGCTGCTTACAGAAAGATAGAAGAACGTACCGGAAAGCTGGCTACCGACGAAGAACTCGCAGAAGAGCTGGGCATATCTATGGACGAACTCATGGATATGCAGAACGACACAAAGGTTACCAATATCATCTCACTTGATGAATATATGGAACAGGGCGATTCAAAGGTTGAACCTGCAGATACCAAAGAGTATCTCCAGCCTGATAAGGTGGTGGAAAAGGAAGAAGTCAAAAAAGCCCTTATGGAAGTTCTGGCTACTCTTACGGACAAAGAAAAAAAGGTAATAATGCTTTACTATTATGAAGATATGACATTGAGAGAGATAGCTTTGGTAATGGAAGTGTCAGAATCAAGGGTATCCCAGCTTCACTCAAAAGCTCTCAATAAAATGAAACAGAAAATAGGTGGCCAGATGGAATTCTTCAGAGGCCTGTAAAACGAGAGGATAAACATATGGAGAACGGATATTTCCAACTGGAAGTAAGAAATGACGGAACATATCTCGTAGTATTTCCCCCCGAAGGTGACGGATTCCCCTGCGATCCCGCAGAGGTACTCAGGTACCTTGATATGTACCGTATAGACTATGATAAAATAGCTATATATAATCTTATGAAAGACTACAGTACGAAGAAGGAACTCCGTATCACCGCCATTAAAGTGTCAGCACTTGATGAAACGGCAGATATAGAGATTACTGACAATTTTACTGTAGTCACTGCGCGTTTTTATCCGGAGGTAAAGGGTGGAAAGAAGCTTACTTTGGACGAAATGAAGTGGCTCCTTGATAAACGCGGGATTAAAAACGGTATCAAGGTCGATGTAATAAATAAATATTTAAAAGAGAGAAGGTACAATACTCCATACGTGATAGCGGAAGCGGATCCACCTATAGAGGGAACGGATGCCAGTATAGAATATAAGTTCAACACGGATCTGACTCAGAAGCCGAAGCTGAACGAGGATGGATCGGTTGATTTTCATCAGCTTGACAATCTGTGCAAGGTGGAAAAAGACCAGGTGCTTGCAGTGTTGACCCCTGCGGTACACGGCAAACCGGGTACGGATGTTTTGGGACGTCCGATAGCTCCCAGAAAGGTTAATGTGCTTTTTCTTAAGCAATCAAAGAATGCCAGGCTTTCTCCGGACGGAACACAGCTTATAAGTAATGTTAACGGACATGCGGTACTTGCGGAAAAACAGGTATTTGTATCGGATACCTATGAGATTCCCGGAAATGTTGATGTGGCTACAGGTGATGTTCAGTATACCGGTAATGTAAAGATCGCAGGGAATGTCAATACGGGATATAAGGTTATAGCAGATGGCGATATCATAGTTGATGGTATTGTTGAAGGCGCAGAACTGCATGCCGGGGGACAGATTATTCTGAAACGCGGTATACAGGGTATGAGCAGGGGTATACTTGTGGCAGGAAGCAATGTGGTGGCAAAGTTTATCGAGAGTGCAGAGGTTCATGCAGGCGGTTATATCCAGACGGAATCCATCATGCACAGCAATGTTACGGCCAGAGCCGAGATATTTGTTACGGGCAAGAAAGGATTTGCTACCGGAGGAGTCATACGTGCAGGTAAATGCCTGGAGGCGAAGACGGCAGGTTCTGTCATGGGAACGCAGACGATCATAGAGGTCGGTGAGAGCATGAATTTTGCCGAAGAAGAACGTAATCTTATGCAGGAGAGAAGGACTTTGATGGAGAACATAGAAAAGACCGATAAAGTTCTTTCATTCATCGCAAAAAAGGTAAAGGATAAAGAGCCGTTGCCTAAAGAGAAGATAATTCAGTTCCAACAGCTTAAAGTCAGCAAGGATAGCCTGAAAAAACGTCTGGATGAGATAGAAAACAGACTTGATGAACTGGATGCAATGCTCGAGAATTCTACCAAGGGTTATGTACAGGTAGACGATGTTATTTATCCCGGCTGCAAAATAACCATTGCTAATGTTTCAACGTACATACGTACAGAGACAAAGCACAGCAGGCTTATCAGAGACGGGGCAGATATCAGGGTTACCGCATTTCTGTAACAGTTAACAGACAATTGAGGTATTGCAAGGCGTTACGAAAAGGAGGTGCCACATGATCACACCTATAGAAATGTATACAATGGTACCAAAATCGCAGGAAGTTTCAACACTTCACAGCCAGGCAAATGCCAAGACCGATGCACAGCATCATAATGTGGTACAGCAGATGGCAAATGAGATCAGACATAACGATCAGCAGGTTGTACACATGACATCAGCCGAAAATCCGGAATACCGGTATGATGCAAAGGAACAGGGAAACGGAAGTTATTCAGAACAAAACAAAAAAAAGAAAAAGAAGGAAAATGAATCAGAGTCGGGAGAGAACGGAACAAACACTTCCGGACATTCGGGCTTTGACATAAGGATTTAAGAAAATGGGCGGATTAGAAATAGTATTACTTATCGCAGCACTGGCACTTATTATTGGCAGTTTCTTTGTCGTGGAAAAAACTAAGGAAGAACCGAAGGAAAATACAGTACCGGTTCCGAATATTAAGCAGCTGAATGTTATCAGCGAGCGGGCTATAAAGGATATGAACGCCAATGCAAACAAAGTGCTGGAGAGTACACAGGACAGGCTTGAAACCATATCGAACGATAAGATTATGGCTGTGAATGAGTACTCCGATCAGGTGCTCGCCAAAATCGATGCGAATAATAAAGAGGTAGTATTCCTATATCAGATGCTTCAGGCTAAAGAACAGGAATTAAAAGAAACGGTCAGCAGACTTGAATCTTTAAGGATAGACGGAGAAAAAAAGGCTTTTGATGCAGAGAATAAAGGCAGCGGTTCGGGAAAAGTATACGTGGAAGACCGTGCACCCCGTAAGCTGGACATAGGAATGGAAGATTTCAGTTTTGATGATGAATCACCTGCTCCTGAGAAGCCGGAGGATACAAATGTTAAAAACATGAAATCAAAGGATCGTGCAAAACAGCGCGTCTCCTATGTGGCAAAAGATGAAAAACAGGAAATGATGAAACGTGCTCCCGAGAGGAACGAGAAAACCAATGAAGTAATAAACCTCTATAAGAAAAACAAATCAGTCATGGAAATCTCAAAACTCCTGAACATGGGTCAGGGAGAAGTAAAACTGATCATAGAACTGTATTGCAAATAGGGGGAGCACACGATGAAACTGAAGTATTATATGAGAGGAATAGGAGTCGGAATAATATTCTCAATATTTATTTTCCGGGTTATAGTTATTCCAAATCTCAAATTAGAAAACAAAATAGAGAACAATACAAATACAGAGACAAATCAGGATGATACACAGGCAGGGAAGCTGGTCGGACAGAACAATACCCAGCCGACATCTGCAGATGATGTGACCGGGACAGCAACGCCTAAAGCTACAGAAGAACCTACGATAACTCCTGAAGCAACAGATGAGCCTACGGAAGCATCTGAGGTTACAGATGAGCCGACAGCAACGGCAGAGCCTACGGAAGAACCTGAAATAACAGATGAACCTACGGAAGCGCCTGAGGCTACCGATGAACCTACAGCAACACCTGAGCCTACGGCGACACCTACACCGGAACCTACAGCAACACCTGAGCCCACGGCTACACCTACACCTGAACCTACGGTAACGCCTGAGCCTACAGCAACACCTACACCGGAACCTACGGCAACGCCTGAGCCCACGGCGACACCTACACCGGAACCTACGGCAACGCCTGAGCCCACGGCGACACCTACACCGGAACCTACGGCAACGCCGAAGCCTACAGCAACACCTACACCGAAGCCTACGGCAACACCAAAACCTACAGCGACTCCGGAAC
>JAEEKN010000385.1 GCA_016282435.1 Lachnospiraceae bacterium
ATACTTCTGAATGTTGAAAAGGCAGTAACGCTCGTCAGCTATCTCAAGATAAGCTGAACCACCTGTTCCCGCCATGATGTCGTTAACGTTCATGATATTTGCATTAGGCATTATCCTATCCCCCTTTCTCAGCTAACTACAACGGTCATGTAAAGGATCTCCATACATGATACCGGTGTAATATTGGTATTAACTACCACGCTGTTTTTCTGTTCTCCGGCTTCAACGGTGATATCGGTATTCGCAGTGAACTCCTCGATAGCACGCATCTGGCGGAGCTGGTTGAAGTAATCAACCAATGCACTCCAGAATGAGGTGCGTCCTTCGGCATCATTGGGAACCTTGCCGAGGTATCTGGTGTTGAACAGCGTTGCAATGTCGTTGCCAATCTGGTTGATAACGCGGATTGTCTGATTTGACTGGAAATCAGCGCCCTTGTCGTCGGTAAGGGTAACAAGTGAATTGATATCCCTTAATACGTTATAGGCATCGCCGACCTTGTGGAATACGATCTTGCCGGCGTTGATAGCATCCTCAAGCTGTGACTGGGTATAGGATGTGCTGATAGTGTTCTCACCATCATATGTTGTGTTGGTGAGGGACTTGTTGAGAGCACAGCCTGCCTCAGCACCTGCAAGCCAGGGAACGAGGTTTGCAGCTGTAGCTTCATTGATGATGCACTCATGGTCTGCTGCCTGGTTGTAGAGAACAGCCTGGATCCTGATACCGCACTCTTCAACCATACGCTTTGTGAATGCTACATAAAGAGCCTTTACAGAGCCGTCAGTGGAAGTGGTACAGAGGATATTGTAGGTCTGTTCCTCAAGAAGTGCCATGAAGTCGCTGTGGTTTGTTCCGGTAACAGAACTGTTTGTGCCGCCTGTACACGAAGTGCCTGTAGTAGCTGCCAGTGTAGCTGTCTTATCGAAATCGAAATAATCGTTATCGACAAGTGCAGCCGCTGAAGCAATGCCTACCTGCTTATCAACAAGCGTGGTGTCAACATAGGTTGATACATCCCACTTGGTACTGTCGTCCGCATTCACTGCGATAACAGTCTTAATGGCGTTGCCTCTGGTGCCTGCATATTTTGCAGCGCCGAAAGTATTCGTAGCTTTGTTTCCTGCACCGTTAAGACGGTAAAGCAGAAGCTTTGTAGCGTGGAGCATAACTTCTCTGATATCCTTCAGCGAAGCATCTCCGTACTCATAGCCGAATACCTTGAAGCAGTTCTTCGTGATAGTCTCATTGGTTACTTCGATGATCTTCGAAGCATCGCCCCAGTTAAGTTCCATAGCCATAGCCACTACGCCTCTGTCAGCAAGGTTTGCACTTGCATTGTTCAGAGATACGAAGTTGATATATGAGCCGGGGATAACTTTGTTCTGGGTTGTGAAATATCCGCCTCCGAGCATATTATTTTACCTCTCTTTCCATAAAAATTTTTATGATTTCATCCGTTTCCTCGAATGTATATTCCTTGTTATCCTCTAAAAGAGCATTAACAAGGTCTACACGGTCACGGTATCTTTTTGTTTTTGCGATGGTCTCCTTAGGGAACTTGAGAGCCTTGGGAGCCTCGTCTTTCTTTTCGTTCTTAGCCATTCTTTACCTCCGTTTCGATGGTAGCTGTGAGCATGTAATCAGGATCTCCTTCGACCAGGTAAGCCGTCCACAGATAATCAAACAAGCATACAAGCGTATGTTCATCGGTATCCGCATGTGTTTCCATGTTCACTGCATTGAGTGTCTTTGTAACCGTCTCTTTGCCTTCCGTCACGCTCACATCAAGCTTTTTAACATCAAAAGGCAGGGATTCGGACATATCGTTGATTGCCGACGCAGTTCCGGCAAGGAACACTATCTGGAAGTGTGCCCTTATCCTGTATCTTCCCTCGAGCTGGGGCGTCCTCTCCGCTCTCATGAATTTAAGCAGGAAGCAGGGTTCCGTTACTCCCTGCTCCATATCGTCAACATAAACCTCATAGCCGGAATAACAGCTGAGGTTCTTCGCTATAGATTCAAGTATCTCGTTAATCATTTCAGTTTTTCCTCCAGCCATGTATTCAGGCGCTTTTCGGTGATGCCGTCTACCTTAGGTTTCAGCTCGTTCACGGAATCGGTCAGCATGTGCCTTCCTTCTACCCACGGTTTCTTGAGTTTTTTTCCGAGTGCCGGTATGAATTGCCCTACATTCTGCCTGTGCCCGTATTCGACATATGACGCATATTCAGTATTATTGATAACATTCAGGGTGTATCCGCCTAAAGTGTGCTTCACTTCTGTGACGTTCCAGTTCCTCCTGAGTGTGCCGCCGGTCTTTCCCGATTCCGCAGGATAAATGCCTACCGGAGTCTTCTGCTTTGCGGCACGTAAGAGCCTGGCACCTATCTCATTCGCGCAGCCCCCAAAGAACTCGGGGAGTTCCTTCTCTATTCCTTTAAGCTTCTCTTTGAATTTCTCAAATTCACTGAAATCTACTGCCATTATGCCCACCTCTCAGCTTCTACGAGCGATATCTCCTGATGTGACGGATACACGGCAGGTATCCCGGAGCTTTTGAAATACTCCGTTCTTCCTTCCTGCGTGACCGTGACTTTGGAACCGGGCTTTACAGTAATGGAAGGTGTCATCAGTAGAACTATGTTCTTCGCCATCATAAAAGCTCCGTTCTTGTTCTCGGTTGCAGGAACGCTTTTAACGACCATCCTGCACGGCTGGTCCTTGCATACCTCTGTATCCGTTGTTGAAGTGATGTTCGTGGTCTGGCTGGTAGTCTTGGTGATCTCTGTAATGGTACAGAGTCCACTGTATTTTGACTCTACCGGATGCATTCTCACCACCTCAGCTTTCTGAACGCATTAAGCTTTCCGAAATCACTGGTGGAAAAACCATATACCGAATCCCTTGAGGAAGTACCGGAGACGTTATAGGTCCATGAGCACTCTCCCTCGGTCTGGGAAGCTACGTCAAGTACCTGTCCCGTCCCAAAAGATGTTTCATAATCTATAACGCCCTTCGTCTTTGCCCTAATAAAAGGTTCAAGCTCCTCAGGAACGCCTTCCTGGTTGATATAGTTCACTGTATTCTGCCAGATATCCCCAATAAGGAGATCCCTGTCAGTCCCCGTGATGTTCAGATTAGCTTTGACCGTTGCAATGGTCGTCGCTTTATCCATTACTGACATATCCGCCTCCAATCCGGGAGGAGCTTTTTAAGGCTCCCTCCGGTATCATTTCTTCTTTGCAGTTTTCTTTGCTTCGGGTTTCTTGGTCTCAGCCTTTTCAGATACTCTCTCAGAATCATTTGCGTGCGCTTTTTCGGCTTTTTCTTCTGTAAGGGTAGGATTTATAGGCTTTTCCTCTTCAACCGTCTGATAACGTCTTCTCAACAGCATACCATCACCTCACGATCACGAAGCCTTGAACTGAGCAACAACTACCTTTGAGTCATTGCTGAGAACTGTAGCATAGTGCTCATCAGCCGATACAACTGTGGTCTTTGCAAGGATATCCCTGTCAGACTCAGCCTGTACGCCTCTCTTGAGGTATACGGTAAGAGCGGGAGTACTTGTAGCGAACTTATCAGCTGCGGGATCCTCATTCGCGTCTGCTACGTCAACGATGACGATAGGATTAACGAAGTAAGGATATGTTACAGCTGCAACGTAAGAATCAACAGCGGGAGTATAAACTACCTTGTTGGTTCCGTCCCAGAAAGCACCTGCGGTAAGCTGTGAAAGCTTAGCTTCGCCTGTGCTGGGAGTTGCAGATTCTGCAACGATCTTTGTAGCGCCTGAATCGCCAGCTGCACACTTAACGTAGCCGATCTTTACAACCTTCTTTGACTTTACTACCTGGCAACCGCAGATCATACCGATGGTACCGGTCATGATAACGTCCATGCCGCTCTTTGACTTGTCGATGAAGTTCGAGTCAACACGAAGGTCTGCTTCCTGATCAGGATGGATAAAGAGAATCTTGTTGAGCGCTGTGTCGCTCTCGTCCTCAAAGAGTGCGTTTGCAGCAACAAGACCTGCATAGTTGATAACTGCTACAGGGCTTGCGCCGTAAACGAGTGAAGCCTTTAAGAGCTCTGCATAAAGGTCGTTGTCTACCTTGGCTGCGATAGACATAGCGAGCTGTGCGGAAGTCTCTCCCATAGGATCACCGTAAGCTGAAAGAACAGCCTCGTCTGTGATCTCTACAGCCTTACCTGCCTTCTTAACCTTTGCAGTGGTTGTTGAAGCGCTGAGAACTGTGGTTCCCATCTGTACGCCTTCTGCTACGTCTTCTGCGTCGCCGATGTAAGCATACTTAGGAACTGTGATGGTATCGCCGGGCTGTCCTGCAAGAGTGGTATCAACCTTAGCGATAGGTGCGAACTTGATCTTCTTGGGTAATGTAGCTGAAATCATATCAGCCATGACCTGGGGATTTACCAGGTTAGTAAGTTTTGTCTGAGCCATAATTCTTTACCTTTCCTTTCATTGATTATTCTGTTTGTGCCTGTAATGAATCATACAGGGCTTTGTCAGTGTTGTAGAGCTCCACCTTCTGCTTGTAGGACATCTTTGCAAAATCCTGCTTTGTGATGGTACCGTTTGTCTGGGTACCGCCGTTTCCTCCGGGTGTTACTCCTACAAAAGTGGCTTTGCCAGCTCCTGCCGGCTGTTGCTGTGGTACATCAAAAAGATATGATTCAGATTTCTGAAGTGCCTTTATCTGCTCTGCTAAGCCTTTGACATTGCCTTTTTCGTCAAGTTCTGCCTTGTCGAGATCTGTAAGCAGTGCCATGGCCGCTTTTGCGTTCTTTGCGCCTGCATCTCTTAAGGCATTGCTTATAGCATTGTCAATCTGCATCTTCTTGATGCGTGCTTCATACTGGTCTTTCGCCTCGGTGTTTGTCTTCTGGAGCTCCTCAATCTGCTTCTTTAAGGCTTCCGAATCCGGTGCAGCCTTTTTAAGTTCCTCGAGCTGTTTATCACGTTCCTTGATAAGTGCTTCGGCGTTTTTCTTCGCCTCGTTCACTTCGTCAAAACGTGACTTAGGGATGAATCCCTTAAGCTCCTCTGCCGATGCTGCTGTCAGTTTGTCAGCAAGTGCCTCGGTCATTCCTTCAATCTTCATCAGTTCTTCTTTTCTCATGTGTTTTTCCTCCGAATACATTTTTTGCGCTGTTCTGTCAGCGGTCTATTCTCCCCGGTTCTTTAGCGTCTGCCGGGGCTTAAAGACGGATATAAAAAATGCACCCCTTTCGGAATGCATTGATTATCATATTATGTTATATATTTGCCCATAATAAAAGCACCCCGAAGGATGCTTATTTATAACATTTTAATATATATTCTCTTGCTTTTTTACTAATAGTGTGATATAAAATAATTAAGAAGAGCTGTTTACTGTCCACTATATCCCACTTTTGTGGTTGATCGGATGGATAAACAGCTTTTTTCTATTTTCTTAAATACACCTTTAGCACTTCGTCATAGTTCGCCAAAACTATTTGCTCGACAAATCTCGTATTGGAAGCTTTAAAAATCTGATTCACTTGTCGTTCTATTTCTTCGAAAGGTAAAGGACAGTCAGTAATATTATAAATAAAATTATGCGACTGTTGCTTTTTCTTTTTTATTATATCCCTTAGCACGTCTTTTCCGGAACCTGTTGGCGATTTCAAATCGTATCTTGAACCGTCAATTAAATAATCAGGGATTTGAACATTTTGAGGATATACTACTCTCGGCAATAGTCTTACTTCTTTTCCATATTTTTCCGATAGTAATTTTGCTATATTGTTTTCTTTATAATCATGTTCAAATAATACGAAGTTATTATCTACAACATAATTTGTTCCATCAACAATATATTCCATTTGGGATATTATTTCCCCGTCTTTTACTTTATTTGTCCATCCTAAAGTTATATCTCTCATGGGCTTCATTATATCATCATTGTCAGAATTTGCAATAATATTTTGTTCCGCGCCGAAATATTTATCTACCGCATCAAGCACTATCTGAGAATAAGTAAAATCGTCTCCATACCTTGCTGGTATTTCTAATCCTAATTCCCTCATTTTCGCTTGCGTAAATGCCTCGCACATAAATTCATCTTTCGACTTGTTGGAATGCTCGTAACTACTTATCCATCTTGATGAATCTTGTCCGACATCTTTCCTATAATCCCGTCTTATCTTGTCTATTTCTTTCCAGAACTCTTCATCGTGTGTTAAACCATATTTGTCTGCCAAAGAATTTGCTAATGTATGGCCAAATTCATGTATGGTAACCGCTGGTTCATTACTATTTAGTCTCATTGTAGCTCCGCTCATATCCACATCGCCTGCAGCATTAAGAGCGCCTTTAGTTACATTTTCCAATCTAGTATTATATTGCTGTTCTAACTGCAATATTAGCTCTTTGGACTCTTTGAATTTTTCGTCTTTGCCCTTGAAATCGAACTTTATATTTGACGGTTTCTTTTCGGCCTGAACACTCGGATTCGATTCCGCATGTTTAGGCTCCATCCCATCAACATACTGCTTCTTCCACTCCCCGTACTTCATATCCGCAGGAACACGTTCATAGTCTTTGTCATTCTTGTCCCTGGCGGCTCTGGTCTCGCCGGTGGTAAATTCATCGTCAAAATACGGAATGGTGGTACTGCGGCAATTCGGATGGAAGGGCGGAGCGGTAAGACCGGGATTGTATTCCGACATCCGGAAGTGCTGCCCGTCCATCTCCTGACATATCTCTGAAGTATGAGAGTCGAGTGTGGCCAGTATCTCATATTCTTCAACGCCCAGGTTCTTCATAGAATCCTTTGAAGCCTCGGAAGCTATGGCGGCAGATTCTGTCATTACCAGAGTGCCCGCCTGACGTTTGCTGACGTCGAATTTATCGGATATAGCATCTATTGCTTTCTGCGGATCTGCGCCGGTTATCAGCTGACGTGTGAGCTCCTGATCAAGGGTACTCACGAGTTCATCCTTGCGCTGCCATATTCTATCCGAGAAAACCTTCCCGTCCTGGCACCACGGATGTGTCAGGTATTTTTCTACGGTGTCTCTGTCCAGCTTGTGCAGGTCTATCCCTATGCCGGTGCCTTTTTCAATCTCGTATGCAGTGTGATAGTATGAATCCTCTACAAGCTCTCCGAGGTATCCGTAACACTCATTATTGTATTCGGCATACAGCTTTTCTTCTATCTGCCTCATCTGCAGCTGTATCTGTTCATAACGTGATATATGCTTCCTTGCGGATGCATTCTCGAGCTTCTTTATCCATTCGGGATCCAGCCCGTGCTCTTTGGCATACTTTTCATATTGCTCAAGGGTCCAGTGGAACTCCTTCAGCTCGTTTTCCTTCAAAAGCTTCTTTGCGTCATTAAGGGACGGAGCGTCGGTATTCTTCATAAGCTTTGAATACCACTTATACAGGTTTGTTTCCAGCTCATCATCCGCATAATCAAATTTAGCTTTGAGCCCTTCAACGAAAGCAGCACTCTTCCGGTACTGTCTGTCTTCAAGAGCCTTGAATCTGTTAGCCCAGTAAGTGCTGTTTTTCATCTATCTATTCCTCTTCGTCTTCTTCGTCCGGTTCTTTCGGAGTGTTTCCGAAATCATATCCGGGATCAAGAGCCTCGTTCTTTTCTTCTTCTATCTGTTTCCATTCTGCCTCAGGATCTGTCACCCAAGGATGATTAGCAACTATCGTCTTGCTAGATATGATGCCGACGCTGTTCTGGCAGTCAGTGATGATCTGTGACTCATTGATCATGAGGTCACGGTTGAATATCACATCAATTTCTTCGTTCATGAAATCACCGACACCGGTGTTCTTGAAGTGGACATTCACAAACCATAAAAGCTGTTCGAACGATGCCTGGTACTCTGTCTCTATCTCGTTCGCGTCAAGATCTATGCCGGAGAAAACCGCCTTGATGGTCATCTCATTCGGAGAGCCGTTCGTTTTCAGTTCTTCTACATCGTAGCCCCTACAGTTCTGTATTAAGGCTTTCTTGAGTTCCTGAAGGATAACTTTGTAGTTCTCGGCATTGACCTCTATCTTGAGGCTGTCAACGCCGCCCTCGCCGCCGTCTACGGTCTCTACCTTCACAGCTTTGTATGTCATGAGGTTCTGGCGGAACTCTCCGAGGTTCGTGCCTCCGTAATTCTTTATGATCAGGATTGAGGTGCCTGCGGAGTTCTCCTTCATGCCATCGCTGAATGACGAAAGGACCTCATTTATGCCATCCTGTAAACATTTACATTTGCATATGAGCGGCAGCTCTATATTATTGCCCTTAAAAGCAATTAGAGGCACCTTATTCCAGCTATAGAACTCCGAACTATCATTTGTATCGGTGTCGGGATTTTCCTCGGCTTTACGCCAGAAATAATACGTTGTGTAGTTCGGTACTAAGTGATAATCCTTGTACTCGAAGTAGTGTATGCCCTCTGTGTCATAAACTTCTACGTACCATACTTTCTTTTCCTTGTCGCCCTCATATGCCCATACGTAATGAACACGTACAGCGCAGTCAAGTTCCGTGTGGTCGTCATCCTTCCAAAACGGAAGTATCTCTTCCGGAGCAAAACGGCGTATACAGAAATTACCTTCCTGGTCGTAGTATGGATACAGCCACCCTATACCGCCGTTATACGAATCCTTGCCCACATTCTTCAGAAGTCTCTGGAAGTTTTTATTAAAAACGGTTCCCAGCGCCTTAGCGTATTTCTTATTATCGGTTTTGAAGGTGACAGGCTTTGAGAGAACATAGTCGACCTTCTGGTCTACCATAGCGGCATACTGGTTATCGATGAGCTTGCAGTTAGGAAGCTGCACATCCTCGACCATCTTCCCATTCTCGCCTATGGCCAGCCTTCTTTTATTCTTTATATCCTGGTCATAAGCATAATAAGCCTTGCCTTCGAGCATTGCCCTGCGTTCTTTGGATTCTATGAACTTCCGGATCTCGCACTCAAGGAATACCTTGTCAGTAAGCTTACGCTTTGCTCCCATCTCGATAATCTCATTGATCCTTCTTGTTTCCATTCCGAAATCAAATAACATTTTGCCACCTCTTAATCAAAACTGAACCTGTCCGGCAGCAGGGCTTTCGAAACACCGTACCTCATAGAGTCCATACCGTGTGAAAACTCGTGCTCCGGCACATCTGTCGGCCTGCCGTCCTTGTCAACCTTCCAGCAGTAGTTCTCTATCTCATGTGAGAAGTTCCTGCACCTGGGATGTATAATAATCTCATAATTCTGTATGAGCTGTATTCCGTGATTCACACTGTCTGCTCCTTTTCGGGAGCCTTCAGCATAAATTCCTTCGTCTCTCAGCTCGCGTATGGATTTAGGCTCGGCAGAATCACATATAATGTGCTGGCCGCCGTAGCCCATATCCTTTATCTGCTGGGCTATGACCTTATTTGTCACACCCGTAGCATACCATTCGTCAAATACGTATATCCTCATGGCTGCATTGTCTATCATCTCGCAGACAAATGCATTCGGATCCGTAAAGCCAAAATCGAGGTTAAACGCCGACTTGATACCGGATATCCTCCGTATCTCATCAACATCAAAAGCCTCGACTCTGTATTTATCATAAATCTGTCCCTCAGCTATACCCCAGTCACCATCGCCCTCTATACGATAGCGTCTGGGGTTCTGCGCCTGCATCCTGAGGAATATGCTTCGGTCTGATTCATCAAGCCACTCATTGCACTTCCATGTAGTGGTCTTTGTAAACGTATCTTCGTCAGGGTTGTCAAAGAACCGCGCTTTGAGCCATGAACGCGCTGACCACGGCTTGAATGTCAGCATGATACGCTTGTGGTATCCATCCGGTATCTCGCCTCGGATAGACATATCCAGTTTATTGAAATCATCTTCGCAGAGCTCGTATGCTTCCTCACACCATACCCAGCATAGGCACCCCTTCGGAACTGATATCGAAGTAAGCTTCGTACCCATATCCAAACCGCGGAACAGGATTTTCTGACCGGTCGGATTATAAGTTATCTCCATCGGGGACACCGTGCAGGTAAAATATTCAGAAACATGAAGACGTTCCATTGCCCACTTTAGATCTGAGAAGCAGCTGTCTCTCAGAGTATTTCCGTACCGCCTTACGCACAGGGCATTTGCCAAGGGGTATTTTATGATGTTGACTATCAGCCACAGGGCTGTAGTTTTGGATTTCTTACTTCCACGGGAACCTTTGCATGCAACATAACGCTTATCTGTCATCCAGTAATCGCGGTAACCTTTGCCCACGATATCCGGAAGTGATACTTTCAGTCTGTCCATAGGCATTTACTCGGGGATTTCTTCCTCTCCCGCGATCATTACCGGGACCGCATTGGTAACCTTCACCTCGTCTTTAGGCTTCTCGCCTATCGTGTCCCTGTATATCTCAAATGCTTTAAGGTCCCCTGACATAGCCAGTTTTTTTATGGCTTTCCACATCGTATTCTTTTCTTTCATTGTGTCATCTTCTGACATCTCGCGGAAGGTTTTGTACACTCTTCTCGCTTTTCCCGAGGCTTTGCCCCCTTTTTTACCGCTTTTCGCCGCTTCATCGCCGCTTCGGAACTGAGTGGCTTTGCCTTTTTTTAAGTTTTCCATGCTTTTTTCACTTACTTTTCTCGGCATCCGCCATCACCTCCGTGTAATAAAAATGGACGGTCAGCAACACCGTCCAAAAAAAAGAAAGGGAGTCCATCCGAGAGAAAGCCCCGGATGTACCTCTTGGCATATACACCCGGGATCTCTGGGAAAATGATTGAAAATCTTTAGGAGGGCAGCTCAGGGTTGGGTGAACCCGAGCTGCTTATGAAATACTCTGAAGAATCGCCCTCTCTTCTCATATCTCCATGATAGTATAATAGCACATATGCGTGTAACATACTGTAACATCTTTAAATTTCTTACAGATTTTCTTCAAAGGTTCTCAGGATATCCTGTACTTTCGGTTTCTCAAGCAGCATATCTATTGCCCTGTCAAGGATCCTGTATACCGTCATTCTCACGCATGGTATAAAATCCGCTATCTCATCTCCCGACATTCTGGAAACATACTTTGCCGATACCACAGTGTATTCGTATCCGTCATCCGGCAGCAGTTCTATTACTTCCATGATTTCTGCCAAAGCCTTTGATGTGGCTTCTTTCCTCTTCGCTATCCTGGATAATAATTCCTGATTCTTCATGACATATGGTGGGACAGGTGAATGTGCCATTGGAGAGAAACCGCCCCCTTCGATGCTCACCGCATGGAAAGCTGAAGCATTGAAGTCTCTCTCCAGCTCCTTCAGTTCTTTTACGAGATACTCCTCTTTAACCTTGAGGTTCCTGTATCTCGACAGATACCGCCTCAGGAGCCTCTGTTCTTTGCTCATTTCCTTCATGTACTTCTACCTCCTCCCAATGGTCGTATGTTGAACTGTCCATAGGCTCTTTGATACAGATCCGCCCGCCATTTATCTCTACGTCCATATTCAGGACATGCATGTCTTTTGCTACCTCTCGGGTAAGCTTGTCTATCAATACACTGACCTTCAAAATATCACCGCCCTTAGTTGGTTCCCGCAGTATTTGCAATAGAACCCCGATGTTCCGACTGTGTGCTTGCATACAGGGCACTTGTCTTTTCCGTCTATGTCTATCACTCCGGAAGGTTCGTCTACCTCTGCACACTCATCTAAAAGTTTTTTTACCCATTCAGCTGCTTCTACGTTTCCGCCTGTTCTGACATTTATCGGGATTCCCCGCTTCTCGATCTTACGCTGGACGGTTTCAATCAGCTTATCCTTTTCGATCTGTTTCATGTTTATCCCTCACTTTCTGCCTTATACGGTTCGGATAAAGGCATCCATGTCAAAAGTCCTTTTTCTCCAACTTCCCACTCTTCATGATTTTCTTTGATTTGAAATATCCTTTTCCCGCTGTTCCTGCGATAGTATTCCGCAACCCTTACTATCTTATCTCCTTTATAATTCACAATAGTTACTAAAACTCGTTCAAAATCTTCCGGCAACCTCTCACTAACAGGAATCCACGGTGGCAATTCTGACAGAAATTCAACTAAATCTCTCATTTCATTTCCGTCTAGTTCTCTTTCATCTTCTATTACGCCGCTTATATGTCCTATCCAATCTTCCAATGTAAAATCTTTATAGTTCATTCCTTGTCGCTCCTTTCCTGTGGCTCAACCATATGGCAACCACAGTTAGGGCACAAATCCCCATTTACTATATTTCCATTCGACACTCGGAATATAGATATAGCGCCACACTTTGAACAGGTGAATGCTCGTACAATTTGACCATCTATTTCGCCTTGTATCCCGAAAC
>JAEEKN010000039.1 GCA_016282435.1 Lachnospiraceae bacterium
TATTATAGCAAGTGATTGCTTTTTTAATAGAGTCTTCTTTTTCGGTAAGGTCGTCAATATCTCCTGAATACATGAGCTCTAAATTGTATCGCATAACTTGTCTCCTTTCTTTCTTATAGTATAACCGAATAAGGCATAGAATGCAACAAGATAAAAATATTTTAAAGAAATGGTTGACGTGCTTTGGCGAATATGATAAAACTATTTTACAGACAAAGCATAAACCCGCATTATTTAATTAGAAAGGAAGATAAAATATGAGTATGTGGAATCCAACTTTAGTTGCAACAAGCCTAAATCTTCGGATTGAGAGAGGTCGTGAGGCATCAGATTATAAGCTATCAGGAGAGGTGGCTGAATCCCAGCGACAGTACGGTCCAGATTTCATATGTAACTGGGAGGACATGGAGGACTGCGATTCAGATGAATACGATGGCGTATTGGCAGGAGATTATAAACGTATTGCTGCGACAAACGATCATCAAGGGAGAGGAGTATCTTGCTGGATAAAAAGCTGCTATTCTGCGAAAAAAATATTTTCAATGACATCCCCTCACTTTATGCATGTAAGGGTAACGAATGATGAGGGTATAGAAATCAATCTTCTGATATTACGAATTTTGATCTCTGATTCTGGCATTGCCGATTTTAAAGATCGCCACGCTCAGTGGTTAAAAGCCATGCGGTATGTAGACTCTCTTGATAAGAAGAATATAGTTTTAGTTGGAGATTGGAACCATGGAGTTATAGGAGATTTAGAGTCGTATGTAGGTAGACCGCGCCAGTTCTTTAATTATCAGATGATAGAGAAGTCTCTATCGGATAGAGGAATTCAGTTAGTACCTATGGCAGGATATAGTTATAAAGGATTTATGGCAATAGATCACTTGGCTGTATCGGATAGCGTCACTGTTGAAAACGCGAGATACGAGGATGTCTATGGCGGTATAACGGAAATAGGAACACCTGATCATAGCTTTATTGTTTCTGAACTGAGAGTGTGTGGGTGATACTTATGAGTTATAAAACTATTGCCGTTGATTTCGATGGAACGCTGTGCTATAGCCACTGGCCCGGAACAGGAGAACCAAATACAGAATTGATTGAAGACTTAATCACTCGCAGAAGGATGGGCGATCGACTAATTTTATGGACCTGCAGAGAAGGAGAAGCTCTTAAGACGGCTATCGCATGGTGCAAAGAGCACGGTCTAAGATTTGATGCAGTAAATGAAAACTTGCCTGATGTTATATCTTTGTTTGGAAATGATTCTCGTAAAATAAGCTGTGATTTGTATATAGACGATAAATCGTGGCTTCCAGATAGAAGATTAGACCTTACGAGGGAGGTATCCATATGACACAGAGAGAAGCATTGAAAAACTTTACCGGTTATATGAAAAGCCACAATATTCCATATGTTAAGGATGAAGATGACGGATGTCCCCAGTACACCATGCAGTACAGAGCAGATAATGCCCCGGATGGTTATGTGGAATCCTGTATCTGGTTCTATGAAAAAGATAATGCGGAAGTAAGAGTATATTATAACGCTACAGGCGCAGAAATTTGCAAAAATAGCGAATACAGAGATGTCCTGCTTCAGCTGCTAAATTACATCAATGCCAGGGTGTTTTTAAGCGACAGAAATGCATATGGTCTATATGAACCGCATATGCTTTATACGCCCAGAATGTGCATGACAGTTGATGGATATTATGATCTCACGATTACAACAATCGTCAATTATGATTTCTGGGAGGTTGCACCTATAGAAACGCTTGATTACATGACTTGTTATTGTCCTGAATTACTGGACAAACTTTCTTGTCCTGTTTTCAGTGTTCTAAGTGGGCAAAACACTGTGGAAGAAGCTGTTACCTATATTGATAACAATATTTTGAAGTAGAGTTATACATAGTTCACGATAAAGAGGTGCTGAGATTTGGGTTTTAATTTTGAAGATCTTAATGAAGAATTATTTAGCAAGGTAATAGCATTTTCATATTGTAAAGGATCGGGATTGGGAGGCCCCGGAGTAATTTATTTGCTTACGAACGATGGCAAGCAATACCTCATCATATAGCTCACTTAAAGAAGCTAAAATAGGCGCTATGTACTGGCTTAAGGTTTGGGGCGGTATTGATAGTGAGACTGTCATTCCGTATGGGGCGATACGTAGCGATGCATCAGAGATTCGTAAAAAGGAGATTCGTGAGGCTGAACTCTATATGACGTTCGTTGCGAGATATGCGGAGGTTATAGAGGTAATCAAAAAATATGATTATCCAGGAAACGCTGCAGATGAAGTTGCTAAGGTGCTTGGAATCGACAGAAGCGAAGTCGGCTTCATATATAATATGTTCAATCCGGTTCTGTTTTCTGAGACGAGATTAGAGACGATAAAGAGAATGGTAGGTGAAAACCTTTGAGATACTACACTTTAATTCTTAACACAAATTCTGAAGAAATAAAGGAAAAGGCAACAATAAAACTGAGTGGATATGAGAACCCAATTTCTTCAATGAATAACTATATCCTTAGAAATATTGATAATCATCTTACTTTTTTTGCATACAGGGAAGAGGTAAACTGCCTGTATGCTGCCTTTTCATATGATGAAAGGATGAATACATTTCAGGCTGAATATGAGTATATTCTGGGTCTGTTAAAGGACTGTTTTGGAATTAAAAAAATAAAAACGGGTCCCTGTGAGATTACTATGTTTCATTACATGGAATGCCTTTCAGAGTCGCAAAGACGGGATTATGGTTGTTATTCCAATAAGTTGAACAAGACAGCTAATCTCTGGCTCAACAATTACAGTGGTGAAACAACATATCTCTACTATGATTTTAAGGAGTTTATTATTCCGGAGGGAAATAACAAAGATAATCCGATATATGACCAGAGTTTTATCACTGAATTAAGAAATATTGAGAGTCATAGGAACGAAGGAAATAAATTAAAGGGCAATATGGTACATTATATTGTTTCCGGCCGAAGTAATGAAGCGACAAGAGATATGACGGAAATCTTATTACAAAGCCTTTTTAATGCCGGCAGGATAAGCAGCAGACGATATGAAATGATCACGGAAATAGAACCCGGTTTTTTCTGGAAGAATAACCATCTTGAAACGATCATAGAGAATAATTGCGGAGGTACTATTGTATTTGATCTGTGTGAGAAATTCGGAAACGATCCGGTGGATTATGTCAAGGCAAGCAAGTATATTGAAAATTTGCTAAAAAAATACAGAAATCATTGCCTCTTCATCTTCACCTATAACATGGATCATCCCGGATTCTCTTATCAGCTTTTGCCTAAGCTTAATAAATACGTGATACCGGTAGTGCTGAGGGAGGGCAGCGGAGACAGGAAGACTGCAGTTAAATACATGAAGACTCTGATAAAAAAGTCTGAATACGCAAGGTACGCAGGACAGGCAAATGAGTTTATTAAGCTCTTTCCCGGGGACACCTTTTCCCAAACAGATGTGCTTATGGCATATGAGAAATTTGAATCCTGGTGTGTAAATAAAAACATGATACACGCCTATGACTATGATCCCGGCGAGGGATTTATGATGGACAGGGATGAAAACGCGGATTCCTCATATGACAGGTTACAGAAATTGGTAGGGCTTGACATTGTTAAGAAGCAGATAGACAGTATCATTTCTGCAGATATTGTTGAAAAGGAAAGGAAAAAACGCCGGGGAAAGGATTATCAGTCAGGCAGCATGCATATGATCTTTGCTGGGAATCCGGGAAGCGCTAAGACCACGGTTGCCAAGCTGTTTGCAGGGATAGCCAAAGAAAAAGGAATTCTGAAGAGCGGAGCGTTCGTAGAACGCGGCGGAATGGACTTGGATGGTATTGGATGTGTTACAGCTATCAGGGAAGCTTTCCTTGCTGCTAAGGGCGGAGTTCTATTTATAGATGAAGCGTATTCAATGACTAGCGATACGGCAGTAACGGTACTTATTCAGGAAATGGAGAACAGGAGGGATGAGGTTATCTGTATCCTTGCGGGGTACGATGAAAGAATGAAAGAGTTTTTGAAGATCAATGAAGGCTTAAAAAGCCGAATTCCACATTGGATAGAATTTCCCGATTATAGCGCGGATGAACTCACTGAAATTTTCAAGTTTATGATAGATGATCGTGGATTTACTGCCACTGATGATGCTATAGAGGAAGCACGTTACATTTTTGAAAAGGCCAGGAATGTAGATAATTTCGGTAACGGAAGATATGTAAGGAACTTGATCGACCGCGCCGCGCAGAACCAGGCAGTAAGACTTCTCCCCCAAGGAGAAGACGCAGAAAATATACGGAAAAAGGAACTTTTCCTCATTACTAAGGATGATATCTGTATGCTGGAAGAAGGACTTAAGAAAGAAAGGACTCCGGGGACCGCGAAGAAAGAGCTTGATGGACTGATCGGACTTTCTTCGGTGAAGAAGGTTATCAGCAAGGCAATTGCTAGCTATAAGCTTAATAAAATGTGTATTGATAAAGGTATTGCTAAGGAGAAGGCTTCCATGCATATGGTGTTCACAGGCAATCCGGGTACGGCAAAAACAACGGTTGCAAGGCTCTTCGCTGAGATATTAAAGGATGAAAAAGTATTGTCCACAGGAGTCTTTGTGGAAACCGGTAGGGCTGAGCTTGTAGGAGATCATGTGGGTTCCACGGCTAAAATTGTTAAGCAGAAATTCAAGGAGGCTCAGGGAGGGGTTCTTTTCATCGATGAAGCCTATGCCTTAAATGACGGATGTCTTGGCGGCTACGGAGATGAGGCAATAAATACGCTTGTGCAGGAAATGGAAAATAATAGGGATAAGGTGATTGTTATTTTTGCCGGATATCCTGATCCGATGAAGAAGTTCCTTGACA
The DNA here is from genome assembly GCA_016282435.1 of Lachnospiraceae bacterium. Taxonomy (GTDB): domain Bacteria; phylum Bacillota; class Clostridia; order Lachnospirales; family Lachnospiraceae; genus RUG11977. Next base: position 4,904 of record JAEEKN010000039.1, read on the forward strand.
GGAACCCGGGAATGTTATCGAGGATCGCATTCCAGATGGAATTCAAGGACTATTCTGCGGAGGAACTCTGTGACATTACAAAACTTATGGTCTCAAATAAGCAGATGAAAATCACGGATGACGCCATGGATAAGCTCATGGAAATATACGAGAGCATGTGTAATGAGGAAGATTATGGAAATGGGCGTTTTGTACGTAAAACGCTGGAGGAAGCAGAAATGAATCTGGCAGAGAGAGTTTTGCAATACAAGGAATCAGAAATTACAACTGAACTGATCACCACCATTGAAGAGAGCGATATTCCAAATTCGGATGCAAGAAAGAAGACAATCAGACGTATTGGATTTGCGTGCTAACAGATATTTCTTAGGAGATCAGGTGCTTAGACAAACTGACGGATCACACGAAAACAGAATAGCACCGACGCGTTTCCTGATGGTTACGATTCGTAACCTAAGCTATTGATTCTCAAATTCTTCCCTGCATAAGCCGGTAAGAATGAATGATTAGGGAGTGGCGCTGGTATCAGGTTGCAGCTCACAGGTCTTTTCAATGCTGAA
>JAEEKN010000386.1 GCA_016282435.1 Lachnospiraceae bacterium
CAGCAAATAAAATGTTCTTCATGTTTTTGTCCTCCGTCTTTGTATCTATTCTATACTGATCAACAAAATCAGATTAATCCTCATACGGCTGCTTCTTAAATCCCTTGTTTGGGTTGAAGGCTAAACTCTGTTCTCAGCGCTTACGAATTTCCTTCTTTCTTTCGTCAGCCAGCTTCTTCATCTCTTCGGCAGATTCATATACCTTCTCGGTAAGTTCCGCACCGCCTATGAGTCTTGCGAGTTCGTCGCGTATCTCTTTGTCATTAAGAGCATGGATGCCTGTTCTGGTCCTGCCGTTTTCCACCTGCTTTATGATCTCGTAATGGCTGTCCGCCATGGATGCTATCTGAGCCAGATGAGTGATGCAGATGACCTGATGCTCTGTAGCTATCTTTGACAGCTTCTCAGATACCTTCTGTGCGGTACGTCCGCTGATACCGGTATCTATCTCATCGAATATAAGTGTTCCCACGCTGTCCCTGCCCGCCATAACGGACTTGATACCGAGCATTATTCGCGAAAGCTCACCGCCGGATGCCACATCCTGAACGGGTCTCGATGCTTCTCCGGGATTCATGGACATCATAAACGTACATTCATCCCTGCCGTTCGAAGTAAAGCCCTCTTTTTCGGTAATCTCAATGTTAAACTCGGTCTGATTGAAATTCAGCTCCTCCAAAGCTTCCCTGATCATGGAGCTAAGCTTTGAAGCCGCGTCCTTTCTCTTCTTTGTAAGGTCCCCGCATAATGTGATAAGCTTCTTCTGGGAATCCGCGAGTCCTTTTTTTACTTTATTCGAATATCCCTCATAATCTGAGAGACGGTCCAGTTCTTCTCTTGCGTCTTCACAGTACCTGTTGACCTGTATGACTGAAGAACCGTATTTTGACTTCAGCTTCGATATGAGGTCCAGGCGTTCTTCGACTTCGTCCAGTTCTTCACTGTCGTCCGGAAGAGAATCCCTGTAGTCGTTGATATCCCTCAGTGCATCCGAGAGAACACCATCTATATCCGACAGGGAATCCACTATCTCCGATAGCTTCTCATCATATTCTGCTATCTTAGACAGTGCCCTGATTGCTTCGGACAAGCTGTCAGAAGCCCTGCCTTCACCGTCTATCGACTCATATGCTTCCCCGAGTCCTTCTGTGATAAGCCTGGCATTGGCAAGCAGCCTGTGCCTGTCTTTTAATTCTTCCTCTTCACCCTCTTTAAGAGAAGCGTTTTCAATCTCGTTTATCTCATATTCGAGCAGATCGGCACGGCGCTTTCTCGCCTGCTCGTCATCGCTCAACCCTTCAAATTCTTTTTTTAGTTCAGAGAATCTCTTGTATTCCGCTTTTAACTTCGCTTTGATGTCCTCTATCGAAGCACCCGCATACTCATCCACTATAGCCAGCTGGTTTGACTCTTTTAAGAGTGACTGGTGTTCGTTCTGTCCGTAAATATCTATCAGAACGCCTGCCAGTTCTTTTACAAAGCCGGCCGATGATGTCTCTCCGTTCACCCTGACAACGCTTCTGCCGTTGTTCATGAGTTTTTTGGATATGACGACCTCACCATCCGATTCAAAGCCTTCTTTTTTTAACAAGTCCACCGCTTCCGGTGATATCCCGGTAAAGGTCAGCTCACTCAATGCAAAATCCGCAGAGGGACTGACTATATCCTTCGGAGTCCTGGCTCCGAGTGCCATATTGAGAGCTCCTAACAGCAGTGACTTTCCCGCTCCGGTCTCTCCCGTAAAGATGTTCAGATTATCAGCCAGGTCTATATCGGCTTCATCTATGATAGCAAAGTTTTTAACGTGAATGTTGGTAAGCATAATTCTCCAGTTTTTTGTGGTAAAGTGATAAAATAACCCTATATATAGTGTATTGTATCACAAAGTGAAAATTTATGCAAGTAAATCGTAATATTTTTGTAAAAAAATTAGGATGGTTCCCGGTATGAGAACCATCCCACAAATTTTACTTCAGATCAGCTTAAAAATCAGCAGTTTTACTTTGTTGTATCAACACGTTTGAACTGAACTTTTTTACTGATTCCTGAGTTCTGAACCGCCTTCTTTAACTTCTTGTATGCTTTCTTAGTTCCGGCATTAATGGTGATAGTTGCCTTTTTACTGATACCCTTGAAGGCGTCTTCTCCGATGCTTCCGACCGGGGCAGTAAGCTCTATGTATTTCAAAGCAGCATCACCCGCGAAAGCTTCTTTTCCGATAGTTTCAACTGACGAAGTAAATATTACCTTTTTGAGCTTCGCACAATTCTTAAAGGCTTTTTTACCAATATATATCACATTGGAGCCTATGACAACGTTCTTTATTACCTTGTTGCCCTTAAAGGCATTCTTGGCAATGGAGGTAACCTTGTACTCTACTCCGTCTACCTCTATCACATCAGGTACTGTGAATGTCTTTTTCTTGACATCGGCAGTACTCTTCAGAGCTACCTCTGCAGCACCCTGCTTTGACTTTGTAACTACATACTTAGCACCTTTAGCATCAGTGAGCACTGTCTTTTTAGGAGCGGGCTTTATGACCCCTGTATCCGTCTCCTTTTCATCTTTGCCGGTAGGTTTAGTGGTCACATGTTTTCTGGAGATTTCGGTTCCGCAATCCCTACAGTATACCACTTCGTCATATGAACCGGCCTTATCCTTAGTAGCTTCTACAACATTTTCTTTTACTGCTGCCAAAGGTGTATGACCCTTAGTAGAAATACTGTATCCACTGGAGATCAGAGCACCGCAATCTGCACAGTAAACATCTCCGCTGTACCCTGCGCTCGTACATGTAGCCTCAAAATGGCTTCTTATTACAGTATTGCTGTGACTGCATGTTTGTGTCGCAGGCTGATTTGTAGGTTGATTTGTAGGTTGATTTGTAGGCTGTTCTGTTGACTGCTGATTATTTGTAGTTTCTTCTTTTACTACGAATCCATTGTTTTCGGTAATCTCAACACCTGTTCCGGTGATCACGTTTCCGGCTATGCTGATGGCAGGCTGTGCGTCCGTTACTTCACTTCCGTTATCCGAACCGTTAACTTTTCCCTTTATCACTGAAGTCTTTACGTCTCCTGCTTCACCGGTTGTCAGTTTTATCTCAAAGGTATCACCCTTCTGTCCCGAGATGCTGACGGTTCCGTCACCTTCAAGTTCCACACTGGTCTCTCTGGATGCGGCATCCACATTCATGCTGACAGCATCACCTACTGTAGATACGGATAGAACCATATCTTTGTTCATAACAGCCACATCAAGACTATCGGCGTTTTCATCCTTTACTATACGCTGCGCCCGGTCTGCGGGCAAATATACTACAGCTTTGCTGTATTTGCTCGAACCGTTCGGCATGATGCTGAGGTTCCTAGCCTGGAATATCTCTTTTTCGTTTGCAGAACTGCTTAATACGAGTTCATTTTTCTCAACTGAAGCTAATGCTTTTCCGTTTGTATCCTGTATCTCATAATCAGCCGCATTTCCTACCACCAGGGTCTTCATAGGGGTTTCCATGCTGTAACCCATCATATCCCTCAGGCGGTATTTCAGGCGGGACTTGAGACGGTAATTTGTTCTGTTATTAGATTCACTCGGAGTGTTCCCATCGTTAGTTCCCTGATATAAAGCCTCTTCCGTGTCGGTCCAAGGGTATTTGTTATACATATACTCGTCTGCCTTAGTCCATACCCAGTTCAGATACGCTTCTTCATCTTCATCAGTCCATTTTTCTTTATCAAACTCATCAATCAGCCAGTCTGCATCATTATAATATCCCTTATCAAAATATGTGGTCAAATATATATCATAGGGGATATATGTTATATCACTTGCATATCTACGATCTTTGTCCGTTATCAATTCAGGATAGTTTCCCCATAGCATCGGGTCATTAGAATATCCCTGCGAAGGCTTATTGTATACGTCCATGAGATCATAATACCAATACTTATATATTCCGTTTTCTTTTATTGCAGTAATATAGCAGTCAACATTAGGCCAGTTACTGTCATAGATATGGATTTTGGCTTCTTCTGTATTCGGTACTTCTTCAAACTTATACGCCAACACAGCATGCCCGCCCTCTGGTCCAAAGATTCCTATAACCATAGGTCTGCCTGCATCGATTTCTGTTTTTAATGTATTGATAGTATCTGCAATACCCGTATTAAATATATAGCAAAGCTGAACTCTTACGTCGAACTGAGATATCTGCATCTGCTCTATAAATTTCTTTACCTCGTCCTTATTGATATCGCTCGGAGCGCCGTCCACACGAACGTTATAATCACCTACTGTCTGAGCAGCATCTTCAAAACCTTTTTCATAATCCGCGATATTGATTCCGTTTCCGCTTACATTAAACAACGAACTGGATGTCGAAAGACCGTAACAACTTCCGCCCCAATCATCATTGTAGAAGTATTCCATGAAACTGCCTTTGTCACCAAACACTTCTTTAAATCTATCTTTAGAAATCCTATAAGGATCCGTGTATCTCAGTCCTGAGTAGTTATTTATAAAATTATATGAATAGGTCTCAATCGTCTTTTCAGTATTTTCGGTAGGGTCAGGATGATTCGTGCTATTACCACTGTTCGTTTCTACTTTTGAAAAACGCGCATATAGGGTTATATCACCTGTAGAGTCCGCAGGAATAGATGTTATCGGGGTCTCAGAATCGGTACTGCCATAAAATCCTTTAAACTCATAGTTAGCTTTTTCCAGATTGTTAAACGCTGTAACACCTGTGCCAAATGTATAACTTACGGGATTTCCGCAAAGAGCTTCCCCACTCAGAGAACTTTCCCCATCATAATATGTGATGGTATATGTTTTAGGTGTCCAACTTGCGGTGAATGTCTTTTTGCCCGTATCAGTCACCGATATCGCAGGTGCGGTGGCGATTTTTACTTCTCCTGCGTACCATCCGTCAAAATCGTATCCGGTGCGCGAAGGTGCATCAAGAGATGTGACTCCTACTCCAAAGTTATACTGTGAGGGATTGTTCTGTGAGTTCGTACCACCGTTTAAAACATATTCAATATCAAATTTTATCTCTTTGGGTTTAAAACCGGCATATAGTTCTACGTCTCCCCTAAGAGTACGCTGATATTCAGGAAGCAGGTTATCCTCTGTATAATCTGCTACGGTATCAAAATTCCCGGTCTTTTTCCAGTACCAGCCTGTAAAATCATAGTTTTCCTTTGTAACAGATCCTAATGATAAACGAGTACCCTCAGTATATTGTGAAGGATTAGCGGTAACATCAGTAAACGAAACACCGTTTGCATTAGTCGTTCCGTCAGTAGGTATAACTACACCTTTATCATCTTTATATATTATATTCTGACCTGTCCGACCAGAGTAAAGACCGTAAAGTACGATATCGGTATCTTTAGTTCCTGCCGCTATCGAAGTAATAGGATTACCTGAATAGTTCTCATCCTCGAACCAGCCTAAGAACCCGGAATATTGTGTTCTTTCATCCAGGTCACTAGACATTGCTACAGAAGGGTTTCCAAAATTTTCAGTTCCCGCATTCGGAGAATAATACAAAGGATTCGCAACATTATTAAATACTGCATATGCATCGTAGGGCTTTTCTATTCGATATGAAATCTTTTTATCGGAAGTTTTTAACAAAGAAAGCTCTATAAGGCTGGTGTATCCACTGCCCATGCTGAGATTTGTTACTATCCAGCCTGCAGCAGAGGTCTCGGATTCCGGGTAATCCGCCACCACAATAGTATCAAAACCCTGACCATTTTCTAAATTATCGTTTGCATGAAGTACTTGTCCAGGGCTATATGGCTCGCCATTTACTATATAACCAAATGTAGCAGACCCCGCACTATCTTCACAAATCGAGAGTTTATCTCCCGGATATACTACACATCCCGTGTCCAAGGTATACTTTCTATCATCCGAGAACGTATTAGAATGCCAGTAAAGCGCTGTTTTACCGGATGCTATCTGTTCACCAGCAGTCCGCCCGGGTTCATATTGGATTTCGGATGCGTCAAATGCATACCACGAGGTCTCAGCAGCCAGTGCCGAAACCGGTGCGATACACTGCATAACAAGCAATGCAACCAGCAGAACCGCTATAAACCTGTTTTTTCTTTTTTTGATTTCCATATTTTTCATTATGTTTCTCCCCATCCCGGATACATATTTTTCACCATATCCGAATGATGTATATAACATTTTTATGTTAGTCATTCTAATACCTTTCAGCACTTTTGTCAAAGTTTTTTAAAAATATGGGATGATTTCCTACTCAGAAATCATCCCTGAAAAACTTATAAATCATCCAAATGATAAGCTGTTTTTAATTCTTCTAAACATATACTCTATATCGTTAAATCCGATATCATAGTCTGTGCCGTCTTCTGAATGGAGCAGATAAACATAAGCATTTATTGTTATATCGTCCTTTTTACCCAATAAAGATATGAGTATTGTATCCTCAGTTTTTAGCCCATTCATTGTCGATGTAAAATAGTAGATTCCATTTCCCGATGATCCGGTCTCGAAAACGGATTCGTCATAACCTATTTCTGCCGCCTCTTCCTTCACGGCGTTATAAAAGTCGTCGGGGTCAAAGTTTTCATTTTCTTCCTCGGAAAGAACAGCCGGAACCAAATTCACAAGTATAGCGTATCCGTACTCTTCTTTAGCGTAGCTGAATGTATATCCTTCAGTGGCGACTTCTTCAGGCGGAGTAGTTTCTAGGAACGCCGGATATTCGAAATATATGCCGGTAGCTTCATCCGTTATCGAATTCCAGTCGTAATTATCTACCTTACGCATGAAATCTGTATAATCGTCTACCTCATAATCCTCTTCGGGATCCGACATATTGGATATTCCGCCCTTTTTATCCGTATTGTTCTTCTTATCGGACTTGGAGGATACTGCCACGATTATTATAATGATGATGGCAAGTACCAGTACACCTGCACCGATAAAGATGAACATTTTGTATTTTTGAAAATCAAACGATCCTTTTGCACTGCTGCTTTTAGCAGGAGCAGGTGCTTTTGGCGTGGGAGCAGGTGTGTAAGAAGCCTCTTCTTCCTGTTTTTCCTTTATGGACTGAAGCCTGCTGATTTCTTCTTCCATCTCGCGTTTTTTACGCTGAAGTTCGGCAAACTTCTCGGATTCGGCCAGCTGCGCAGCTTTTTGTGCATCTTCAGCCTGCTGTTGCTTTCTTTTTGTGGCAAACAGGCTTTCAGCATCATTACGATTAATATCACTCATAACTTATACCTCAGGTATCAGACTCGTAAATTATTTGTAACCGGTTTTGTAAATATCACTCGTCCCAGTTATGATATACGTTCTGTACATCATCGTCATCATCTAAAAGATCAAGTGTCTTGTTGATGTTTTTGATATCGGTCTCATCTGTGAGTTCTACCCATGTCTGAGGGATCATGGTAACATCTGCTTCGAGCATGGGGATTTTAGCTGCTTCGAGTGCTTCGAGAACCTTTGAGAAATCTTCGGGAGCGGTGATGATCTCATAGCTTTCCTCTTCATCGTTAAAGTCCTCAGCTCCTGCGTCAAGCGCGATCATCATGAGTTCGTCCGCATCCATCTCGCATTCTTCTTTATCAACTATGATCTGGCCCTTTTTATCAAACATGAATGATACGCAACCGGGGGTACCAACGTTTCCGTAACCCTTTGTGAATGCATTTCTGATATTTGCTGCAGTACGGTTTTTGTTATCGGTAAGTGCTTCAACTATGATGGCTGTTCCCTTGGGACCATATCCCTCGTAAGTTACCGATTCATAGTTTACAGCGCCCAGATCGCCTGCTGCCTTCTTGATGCTTCTGTCGATGGTATCGTTGGGCATGTTGTTTGCTTTTGCTTTTGCTACTACATCTTTAAGTTTTGAATTGTTATTCGGATCGGGTCCGCCTTCCTTAACCGCTACAGCTATTTCTCTTCCGATACGTGTGAAGATTTTACCCTTTGCGGAATCGTTTTTCTCCTTCTTGTGCTTGATGTTCGCAAATTTTGAATGTCCTGACATGTTACTAAATCCTTTCTATGTTGTAAATTTATGGTATACTTTTTATGACTTCTTGGCGGCTGTCAGCTTATGGATCTTGTCTGCCACCTTGAAGGTCTCTTCTACAGTTCTAATGGCACAAAATACGGTATCGTCACCTGCTATGCAGCCTACCACGCCTTCAAAATGCATGGAATCTACCGCCGCGGCAACGGGCATAGCCATTCCTGCCACGGTTTTAAGAACCAGTATATTCTGTGCTGTATCTACCGATACCAGTGCATCATGGAATATCCTCAGGTATTTATCCGATATATCCTTTGTATTCTGGTGCATCACTGCATATTTCTGTTTTCCGTTTTCGGATGAAATCTTTGTGAGTTTCAGTTCCCTGATATCTCTTGAGATCGTTGCCTGAGTGACGTCAAAGCCCTGTTCTTTTAGCAGGATCATCAGCTCTTCCTGTGTCTCAATATCATTGGAATTTATAGCCTGTAATATAGCGTTCTGGCGTTCTGATTTCATACGAGCCTCCTATCCTTTTAGCTTAGCCTTTAATACATTGAAATAACTCTGTTCCGAAAACCTGATGAATTTCGCTTTCTTTTCTGCCTGTTCCACTTCTATCCAGTCACCCGAATTCAGCGGTTTGGCTATCTGTCCGTCTATAGTGACAAAACTTTCGGTGTCCTGGAATTTTTTCTGCTCACCGATGACTATCCTTACCCTGTCCTCTCCGGATACGACTATGGTCCTGGAATTAAACGTATGAGGACATATCGGAGTGATGCACATGAGTCTTGCTTCCGGAGTCACTATCGGGCCTCCTGCGGAGAGGTTATATCCCGTGGATCCTGTGGGTGTAGCTACCAGGCATCCGTCACCCCAGTACGAGCTCACCGCTTCGCCGTTTATATATACGTCGGTCCTGATGACTCTCGAAAGACCGCTTCTGGTCACCGTTACATCGTTCAGGGCGACATACGTCTCAGTTATGCCTTTGCAGTTGTACTTGACGTTAAGGAGCATACGGTTTTCTATGGTAAAATTATCTTCTACAAGCTTCTTTACGGCCAGCTCCACCTGTGACTTCTCGATACAGGACAGGAATCCCAGAGTACCGAGGTTAATGCCTATCATAGGGATTTCTATGTCCCCTATGGCACGTGAGGTTTCCAGTATGGTTCCG
>JAEEKN010000387.1 GCA_016282435.1 Lachnospiraceae bacterium
GGAAAAGTACTTTCCTGGGCGGTATACATCAGATGATGCCGCCGTATATGGTAGATAATAGGAATACTGCCGAACTTCTGATAGCCAATATGGATTATGCAAGAGTTAATGCGTGTGCGGTTACTCAGGAGTATTTGGACGGTAATCAGGATGAGTATCTTCTGAAAGTAAAAGAAAAATATCCCGACAGATTTATGATCACCGCTTTATATGAGGATGAGGGTTATTTAAATGATAGAAGGCTGATGGAGTGTGGCCATTCCCGGTCTGAAGAAGAAGCAAACAAAAACCTGATATTTGCCAACAATGATCTTAAAACTTCTGATGATAACAAAAATGTGTCAAATAGAACCGTCCCCATTGACACACTTGATGGGTTTGACGGACTTAAAATCTGCGCCGGGAGACTGAAAAACAAGGATCTGACTGCGATGATGGATGTTTTTAAGAAAGTTGAAAGTACCGGTAAATATATCTCAATCGATATGGCCGACGGGGATGAGCAGGTAGAAAGTCTGCAGAAGGTGATAGATGCTTGTCCTGACTTAAGGATAGCGATAGGACATTTTGGCATGGTAACAACTCCGGGCTGGCAGAAGCAGATAGAGCTTGCTAAGAATAAGAATGTTTATATTGAGAGCGGCGGTCTTACATGGCTGTTCCATAAGGAGTTTTATCCATATCCTTCGGCTATAGATGCCATTTTAGAAGCAAGAGATATCTGTGGTATGGAAAAGCTGATGTGGGGCAGCGATTACCCCAGGACCATGACGGATATCACATATAAGAGTGCAGTGAGATTTATACTGGATACGCCCAAGATGACTGATGAAGAGAAAAGGCTGTTTTTGGGAGAAAATGCAGTAAGATTCTATGGGTTTAAGGGGTTAAAGCCCCTGAATGAAATTGATAATATGCTCTAAAGCAAATAGAAAAGCCTGCTAATAAAATCAGGTTCTTTTGAAAAAAATATATCAAAATGGAAGAGATGCAGAGCATCAATTTCCCTTAAGGAAACGTTGAAGGCGTTTTCGGGGTGACATTGATAATAGCTATTACAAAAATATAAAACAGGAGATTTATATGTTAAAAGGAATATCACCCATGCTCTCACCGGAGCTTTTAAAAATACTATGTGAGATGGGACACAGTGATACGATAGTTATAGCAGATGGTAATTTCCCGGCAGAAACTATGGGAAAGAACGGAATAGTGCTGAGAATGGACGGACATGGAGTACCGGAGATACTCGAAGCTATCCTGCAGGTATTTCCTCTTGATCAGTATATTGAAAAGCCTGTAAGTCTCATGGAACGTGTGCCCGGAGATAATGCGGATGTATCCATCTGGAAAACCTATGAGAAGATGATAGAGAAAGAGGAGCCGCGTGGGATATCTGTTATCCAGAAGTTAGAGCGTTTCGCATTTTATGAAGAGGCTAAGAAGGCATACTGTGTCATAGCCACATCCGAAACCAGCCAGTATGCAAACGTGATCTTACAGAAAGGGTGTGTGCTGTAGTGTGGCAGATGCCATCCCGGAGAGCGAGAGCAGAATTGTTAAGGACTATGTGGATTATGTTATGACCGCTGTGAAGTATGTTTAATGATGAAAGACAGAGAAAATACTTATGGTCCAGGATTATTTCTTGGTAAGAAGGGGTTGTGAAGCGAGAGAGAAATAATCACGTATACATTTGGTTTGCGCACTCCATGGTATAAATAAAAAAAGAAAAAGTGAATCATTTGATGTATACGGAAATCAACCTCAAAAAACCTGTTGCTACAAACAGGTTTTTTTGTTATACTTATATGTGCTTAAAAGCAGTGCGATCTTTGGACGAGGAGTGTCAGATATGAAGAAAATAGGTATCGGATATGAATTTTATAAAGAATTTGTAGATAGTGATCTTTATTATGTCGATAAGACTATGCTTGTGAAGGATCTGATAGAAAAGGGAGGGAAGGTAACTCTTTTTACCCGTCCGCGCCGTTTCGGAAAAACATTGTCTCTGAGTATGCTAAGAGCTTTCTTTGAGAAGGAATACGACTATGACGGCAATATAGTTGATAATAGGCGTTATTTTGAAGGAAAGAAGATAATGGAAGCAGGGGAGGATATACTTTCCCGACTCGGACGGTATCCGGTTCTATTTCTGACTCTTAAATCGGCTAAACAGCCCGTGTTCAGCAGTGCCTTTTATCAGATCAAAGAATGTATAGTGGAAGAAATACACAGGCATTCATATCTGGCTGATTCTGATAAACTTGATATAAATGAAAAAGAGCAGTTTAAAGGATGGATCAATAACAGCCGCGAGCCATATGCCGATAATCAGTCAGATTCCGAACGTTTAAAAAAGGATATTGATATGTATTCGAAGGCATTGGGACAACTCTCAAAAATGCTTAAGAAGCATCACGGGGAAAATACAGTCATTCTGATCGATGAATATGATGTACCTTTGGAAAATGCATATTTTGCCGGTTTTTATGATGAAATGGTCGGATTTATACGTTCATTCTTTGAATCGGCACTGAAAACAAACGATTCGCTGGAGTTTGCCGTGATAACGGGGTGCTTGAGGATCAGCAAGGAGAGTATTTTTACCGGGCTTAATCATCTGGAAGTATCTTCTGTGAATGGGAAGAACTTTGGTGAATACTTCGGATTTACTCAGAAAGAAACAGAACAGATGCTGATGGACTATGATCTTTCAGACAAGATAAAGGAAGTAAAGAAATGGTATGATGGCTACCTTTTCGGGGATACTGAGGTATATAATCCATGGAGTGTTATCAAGTATGTAAAGGATCATGTAGCTGATCATAATAGTTTACCGATACCATACTGGAGCAATACCTCATCTAACTCGATCATAAAGGATCTCATATACAATGCCGACAGCAACATGAAGGAAGAACTCGACCGTCTTGTAAACGGCGGAACCATAGAAAAAAAGATACATGAGGATATAACCTATAGTGATATATCTTTCAAGGACGATGAGAGAAATGAAGAAAATCTGTGGAACTTTCTGTTCTTTACAGGATATCTAAAAAAGATCTCCGAAAAGAAGGTTGGAACGCACATATATCTTACTATGAAGATTCCTAATCTTGAAATTCAAAACATCTATGAAAACCAGATAACAGACTGGTTTGACATGGAGGTTAAAAAGAAAGCGGATTTCAGCATACTTCATAAAGCTGTACTGGCAAAGGATACGGAAGCTATAGGCGAGTTTGTGAACGGGATACTGGAACAGTGTATCAGTTATTTTGACAGTGACGAGTCCTTCTACCATGGTATATTCTTAAGCATGCTCTATGGGACTCCCGGGTATTCGGTGCGTTCAAACAGGGAAGAAGGGAACGGCAGAACGGATATAGTTCTGTACCCGAACAGACCCAAAGACCCGGCATATCTTTTTGAGCTCAAGGTCAGGAAGAAGTTTAATGAGATGGAGGATGGCATAGAGGAGGCATTTACCCAGATAAGAGATCAGAAGTACGAGGAAGGGATACTGGATGACGGCTATGCCGGAGTGATATCCTTCGGGATATGTTTTTGTAAGAAAAGCTGCGTGGTGGAGCTTTATAATCCATGACGGACGCCAAAATAGACTATTGTGAATATTGCACAAAAATCGCTGTGAAATTTTGTGCAATATTTTTTTGGAAAAATTTTTTGCGTTTAGATTTTAAAATATGCAAAATGCCGTGTGTTTTTCTCGTCTTTATTAGTGAAGCTTCAAAAGATGGTGCAAAGGAGGTGAAGTGAAGCATGGATGACTCAGCGATAGTAAACCTGTTCTTTGAACGTTCTGAACAGGCTATACAGGAAGCGCAGAAGAAATACGGAGATTACTGTTTTCGTATAGCCTATGACATCATAAGGAACAGAGAGGACGCCGAAGAATGTGTAAATGACACATTCCTGCATGCCTGGCAGGCAATACCTCCCAATGAACCGGAGCATCTGGGAACATATCTCGGCAGGATAAGCAGAAACCTGTCAATTGACAGGCTGAAAGCAGCGACTGCGCAAAAAAGAGGCCTTGGAGAGACACCACTTGATATATCCGAACTTGAAGATGTAATTTTTCAGAACGGCAGCGTATGGGAAGAGATAGATGAACAGGTGCTTCTTGAGATAATAAACGATTTCTTAAGCAAACAGAAAAAACTGTACCGGGTTGTATTTATACAGAAATACTGGTATCTGGAGGAAATTAAGAAAATAGCAGAGATAAACGGTATCAGCGAGAGCAAGACAGCTTCAATACTTCACAGAATGCGTAATAAACTTCGAAAAAGACTTGAGAAAGAAGGGTATACTATATGAGAGATGATAATTACAAAAAATCAGAAGATCTGATCCATTCATTACAAAGAGTAGATAGTAGATTTATAGAAGAAGCAGATCCTTTAAAAATGGAAAAGCCGGAGACTGAAGACAGGAAAACTCCGGTAACTAAAATAACCCACAAGCTGCCTAAGATAGCGGTAGCGGCAATAGCAGTTGTCTGTGTACTGGCTCTCAGCGGGGGTGTTGTATGGGCCATGACAGCTTCACCCCTTAAGGATTTCTTCTTTAGGAACAGTGATAAACAGTATGAGGAAATCTTTACGGAAATCGGTAAAAAATTTGAGTTTAAAGATATTGATGTGATAGTGGAAGAATCAATATATGAAGAATCGACAGGCAGGGGATATACGAGCTTCAGCGTATGGGATAAAGAAGGTAACCCGGTGGAGCTTCAGGGTAAAGCTGAGATGTTCTGGGGTAATTTTAACGAGACATTCAAAGATGCAGTTATGGATCTCCGGGGGAGTACCATAGACGGATATCGTATAGGTGAAGATGTTTTTTATATATTGTCGATAAATAGTGAAAGCGGCAGCGGAACATTTAGAGGAAACACTATTTTTCATCAACCTATAGTACGTCAGAATAAAGAGAGGGAGCCATATAAAAATGAGATTGAGTATATAGTCCTTAATGAAGAACAGTATACCCGGTTATATTATGATCTTGTACAGTTGTCTGAAAATAAAGAACCCACATATATCTATAAAAAAATAGAGGATAGGAAAGTTCCGTATTACAGATATGATACCGATCAGCCCGATGTTATTGAAGTACTTGACAGATATGACCCTGTTAAAGTAAAAACAATAGACATACCTGCTCAGGTGGTAACGGTAGATGGTCTAAAGATAACGATAGGAAGGACGGATATAGCCCTTGTATTTAATGACAAAGAATGTGAGGTATCTTCTTTCTCGATGATAAGGGAGGACGGATCAAGGTTAGATTTTAAACGCAGGATAGTGTTTCCTCAGTGGGAGGTTTCCGGATCAGAAAAAGGATACAGTACTTCAGGTGCACATAAATATGATGACGGCTTTATAAGGTTTATATACAATTATGGATTCATTCTCGGTAAGGATGAAATAGTAAAGATAGAAGTAAACGGCGAAACATACGAATAAAAATAATTATTCATATATGAGCATAAGATGCTGAGTGCAGTGTTAAAAGTTTTACCCTGAAGCGTAAGAATGGGGCAAAACTGATATTTAAGCGCAACGCAGATGAAACCTGGGATGTGACCGGGCTGGATAAGAATAAAACATTTGTGAGCGGTGCAAGGAATAGGAAGGA
>JAEEKN010000388.1 GCA_016282435.1 Lachnospiraceae bacterium
CCTCTTAGCGTAGCGAAGGTGGGGGGAGATCTTCGTTTCAGGCGGGGTTCAAGCCCCGACTGAAATGAGATGCGAAGCATCGTTTTGTTACCGAGGAAACGCTGAAGGCGTTTTCGAGGTGACTTTGACTCCGCTGTAAATTTCAGATAGCATGCCCAATAGCATCTTTCCAGCCATTAAGCCTTTTCTGTCTGTCTTCTTTTAGCATATTTGGGTAAAACTCGGTATCATCCTTTTCCTGTTGCTCCTGATGATCCTGTACTTCATATAACACTGTTCCCAACTTTTTCATACATCCGGTTTATGACCGATCGTGATATTTTACGTTATGTACAACCTCGGATCCTCAAGAATTCAGTTTCTTTTCAGATACGCCCTTTTTGTCCAGAGTATAAACTACCGGTGCTGAATCCATCGTTGTATACCAGATAACCTTTTTATTTGCATAGATAGGTTTACAATCCGAAAGATAACCTTTCGCGGTCTTGACCTTGGATATCTCACCCTTCGCGTTATATTTCACATATCCTATCTTTCCGCTGACTTTACCGTTTTCTATGATATCCCAGATAATATATCCGCCTGACTTACCTGTGGAAACCATCTGAGGAGTACCTGCACTCTTTTTTCCGTTTTCACTGTACGAAGTGATCTTTACAGTCTTGGTCGCTTTTTCGGTAAAATCTGATTTGGGAGTATATGTCAGATAAACATTCTTTACTTCGTCAAAATCGGCATTACCACCCTTGCCGTCAGTAACATAGGATGTCACATATCCGCTCTTTGTTTCTTCGAGTCCACCAACCGATGTACCCGTCCTGTTGTATCCGAACTCAGCATCTCCGGTATATTCCGGTATATCATAAACACTGATCATTTTTCCCGATTCGGAATAATATTTCTTTTCGCCTGCTTTTATCAAGTTCTTGAACAGAGCAAGTGTCCTGGGACTTGCATCACCATGATCTAAAGTAATGATATTTTTATCACTGTCAATGATGATAAACTGATTAAAAGAATGGCTGACTCCGCCGGCAGAACGTGAACCGAACTTTGAATAAAAGTCCAGAACCTTCATCTTCTTCTGATCTACCTCTATGGTAAAATTACCCTGATGTGTATATCCGTCATCTGCGCGACGATACCTTGTACCGCAAGCATGGATGTACAGATATCCGTTTGCCTCCACACAACGAAGTGAACCTGCCTGGAAAGGCATATGAGTATTTGAGCCTTTGATAGTTACTGTATCAAGCTTTTCCCAGTCTTTTGAATACTTATCAATAAAGATCACAGCTTTTGAATCACTGTCATTTTCATTTTCGCTACCTGTGATGATAAAGTTGTAATCTTTTCCGCTGAAAAATCCTCCCCATACTCTGTTTAAGTCTGTTTCGATCGTAAAAGCATCAAGGAGCTTAAAGTCTTTGGAGTATTTCTCAACAACTGTCGCGCCGCTTTTCTCGACACGCCAGTAATATGTACCATCCCAGTAAAGATATGATGTTACATTCTGGGCACAGTACATCTTATATCTTTCCATGACAGCATCGCTGTAAATGTGTTTAGAAACATTATTGCTTTCAAGGATCTCATCACGTGTAGTCGCAGATATGGTCAGCTCCTTTAACTTCTCACAACCCGAAAAAGCATCATCATCCATGACCTGTACAGTGTCTATCGAGCTGATGGTCTTCAGATTCTTACAGCCTTCAAATGCTCTGGCCTTTATACAGGTAAGTACCTTAAAACCTGTAAGTGAAGAAAGACTCTCGCAGTTACGGAACGCATATTCACCCACAACGGTCACTGCTCCCAACCCCTCTACCGTAGTAAGAACAGCACATTTACCGAAAGCATTGTCCCCTATTATCTCAACGTTTTTCATACCCTTAACGGTCTTAAGAGCCTGACATCCGTAAAAAGCGCCTTCTTCCAGTTCTTCAACCGTATCGGGTATCGTGACGGAGACAAGGTTTTTATGATTGCATACAGCCCATTCACCTATCTTTTTTACCTTAACACCATCAAACTCATCGGGGATAACGATACTTTCCTTGGAATCAGGGTACCAGGTCAGTGTCTGTGTTTTAGGATTAAATCCTACCCATTCGTTATCTATCTTATAATACTTTACATCCGGATCTTCATCTGCTAAAACGTTCCTTCCGGGGAACAAAGCTAAAACCATTACCATTACAAGAGCAAGTGATATTATTTTCTTTGAAAGTTTTTTGTGTCTCCTCATAAACGTTTTCTCCTTACCAGTCTTTAACATCATTCAGTTTTTTATCTTTAGGTATCTCCCTGCGGCGTCCGTATTGATAAGCGTATTCATTTTCGCCTTCTTCTACATAGACTATCATATCCGCACGGTGATCATTATAGATCGGCATATCACACAGATCTATATCAAAATACTCTAATTTACTGTTCACCCAGTCAGAATCGGTATTATCAATAAATCTCCATTTCCCGTCAAAATATGCCATATTGTACTCATGATTTACCTGCTCGTCTTCCCTGAAATCCTGATATATTGTTATACACGGGATCCCTGCTGTCTGGAAGAGGATCTGGGTCAGACGTGAATACCCGAAACAGCTGGTTTTACCGGATTTGCCGGATTTGTCCGCTTCCATTATCCTCTGATATACATCCCATGGATTGTATGAAAGCCCTGTTCCTGTTTCATATTCTATATGATCTACAACCCAGATACATATGGCTTCAGCTTTTTCTCTGTCGGTTTTACACCCCTTAGTGATCTTTTTCACAAGCTTCGCTATCTCTTCTTCTTTTTCTTTATCCCCCTGAAGCCACCAGAGTTCATTCTGTTCCTCAAAAATTTCGGGATCTTCCAGATAATGGATAACTCTCCTTAGCGAACCGATCACTTCTCCCCATTTACAATCCGGGCAATTCACAACCTTTTCTAAAGAAGGACAATCGAAAAATGAAGACTTGTCGACCTCTGCCTTGCTCTTTTTCGCAAAACTCACACCTTTGAGAGATGTGCAGAAGGAAAAAGCTTTTTTCCCGATCTTTGTAACCTTAGAAGGAATATCGATATATTCGATTGCGGAACATCCGTAAAAAGCTTCCTCACCTATCGTTTTCAGCTTTGCCGGCAAGGTAACCTTTTTAAGTTTTGTGCAGTTCTTAAATGCTGCCTTATCGATGCCTTTAACTACAACTTTAGATATCTTCTTGGGGATCTTGGCCTCAGTGATACTTTTATCAGCCCCTGTGATGGTACCGCTACTTTTATCAAAATAGAGCTTTCCGCCTTTTACCGCATATGTTACCTGTGATCCTGCAGAAGCCGGAACACTCCTGACTACGGCTAACGTATTCGTCATGACCAGAAATACTACCAACAGTGCTACAAGTTTGTAGAATGATCTTCTTTTTTCGTATTTCATCTTTTCCCTCCATTTTTGAACTTACATGGTGTTTCAATTACCACGACGCTTCATCTTTTTTCTCTCTTCGGCTTTATCTATCAGCTTTCGTGCTTCCTCAAAAGCCTCCGGAAGGTATTGATCCACGTCCTCTTTACCCTTCTTTTCTTCCTGTTTTATCTTTTCCCAGGAAGCCAATCTTTCTTCATCAGAAGAATATACCACTCCGCTGAACACATGCGGATGCCTGCGGACCATTTTATCAGCAACCGTACCCGCTACATCTTCAAAAGTAAATAGCCCTTCCTCTTCTGCCATCACAGCATGGAACATAACCTGAAGCAGCAAATCGCCAAGTTCTTCTTTTAAATTTTCTGCGTTTCCGGTTTTCTCCAAAATGTTGATGCCGCATACCACTTCCGCAGCTTCCTCTATACATTCCGGTTTCAGGCTCTCGTGTGTCTGCGCTCTATCCCATGGACATCCGTTTTCACTTCTAAGAGTTTTTACGATCTCTTTTAATCTCTCTATTTCTTCCATACAACACTCCCAAATCTTTTAAATAATTTCAGAGATTCCTGATATCTGCATTTTTATTTCTCATTCATTTTCCATATAAGCTCACTCCCAGGTTTTCCAAACATCCGGTTTATAACCGATTGTAGATTTTTTCCCGTTACGAACAACCGGAGTTTTGATGATCTGAGGATTTTCAAGGATCTTCTCCAGCTTATCTTCTTCCGCGATATACTTGATCAAGGACAATATATCCTGATCCTTAGAGTTTTGATCCAGCATGTTATCGATACCGCCATTAGCCTCGGCTACCGATGTGAATTCACCCTTGCTCATGCCCTTTTCTTTCATATCGACAAACTGATATTTGATACCACGTTCCTTGAAGAACCTCTCAGCTTTTTTTGTATCATTGCATTTCTTTGTCCCAAAGATCTGTATATTCATCTTGCGTTCCTCTTTTTTCTGACCCTATTTCAACTTTTAAGCGATATAAATATAACAGGTCGAACTCCTACTTCCGTACTGACATATGGTATATTCGTCAGATACTCTCCCTGACCATCAATCCCGGTTCCTCTGATACCTGTCAGGCCCGGGTCTCTCAGCCACCAGATACTGCTCGGTTCACCATCCGCCGTCCCATAATTGATATTGTCAGAAGATGATAAAGCGATAAGCCCCTTTGATAGAGCATATTTTGTTGCTGCACTCCGGGCAGTGATGTCGTAATACTCACTTTCATCATTAAAACCATATGCTGTATTATTTGTATCTTCAACAGAAAGAAGGAATACCTTATCTTTAGTATTTTTACCACCCAGGGATTTACTGTCGTTTTCTTTATTCGATATCGTCTGTTTTTTGATCATGCTCTTTTCGGTATCATTAAAAGCAGTGCCGTAAAAATCTTTGTTGAGCCATGATCTTAACGTACTCTTCTCCCATACGGTACCTTCGTCAACCGAATGGAAAGGCTTTACATCAAGGATGTATCTGCTCATCAAAAGTAATCCCTTTTTGCTTTTAGACAGGACTACCCATTCGATATTCTCCTTGCCGTTCTTCGAAACATTATCCTGCTCATAACGTCCAAAACTAATGATATCTCCCTGTTCTACGTCTGAAAAATCATATACTGATCTCACCACTGCTTTTTTGACCGAACTGAATTTCGAATATATAGTTCCGTTATAAGCCCTGACTTTTATCTTATAGGCGCCTTCGGATAAACCACTGATTGTATAAGTCCTTTTTGCTTTCCCGTTCTTTTCTACGGTAGCTGATTTTTTATAATCCGATGTATCCGGATCTTTTATGTAGATCTCATATCCTTCCGCATTCTTAGTCTTTTTTATTGTGACTTTGACATTATCATCCGTAACCTTTACGCTGATCTTCGGTTTGGCGGGAGTCTTTTTCGATGCCGCCGAAATACCCGCAACCTCAACGATCCCTGTGATCAACGCAAAAATAAATACAAAAACAGCAACCTTTAGTGTTCTCTTCATATATCAATCCTTCCTGCTTTAACAACTAAACTCCTATCTTTCAAACCCAGCATAGGCATACCAATCTGACATCCTTCTTTAAATACTGCGGTCCCATCTGCATTATAATCGACCTGACTGTCTCCAAAATCAGCTACTGCCAGGAAATTAGCTCTCAGAGCCATTTCTTCCGCTAACTCATTTAATATTGGTAATTGTTCTTCCTGAGGAGTTACCGCTCTTTTTTCAATAACTCCTTAAGCCTAGGATTTTCTACCGGTTTATTTACATCTACTCCCATTATATCTCTTCTCCCAAATTTTAATTATCTCTTCCCAAAGCTTATAATTGATAAAGTGGTTTTATTGAATCATCAATTTATTATTCTGCGAGCCAGTCCTCTCTGGTCATCAGACTGACATGTCCCGTCCCCAGAATAGTTTTCCGACCCAATAACCAAGCTCACATTCATCATCGCGACGGTGACGTTTCGGGCATCTGCGTGGGTCCGGGATCAGATGTGTCTGAAACGAAAGATGTCGGTTCCGATCCATAAGTCCCCATTGTTTCCTCGGCAATCGTAGGCGTTAATGTTTCGGTAACACTCTCAGAACAGCCTGTCAGAATGCAGACCAGTATCCAAACCCAGCAAAGGTTTAAAAATCTGTTTCTCATGAAATAACTCTTTCTAATGTAATCGACACCCTCTTGGATATAAATTTTTTGATCAGTCCTTAACAGTGACTTCACAGGTAGCCTTAAATCCATAAGAGGTCTTTACAGTAATTGTGGTTTTACCTTTCTTTTTTCCGGTTACCTTTCCCTTTTTTGTTACTGTTGCAACCGCTTCATCAGAAGAGCTCCATTTCTGTTTACCATATATTTCACAGGAAATATATTCTCCCGAAAGCCACGAATCGGTGTTTTTATATCCAAGTTTAACAGAAAGCTTCTTTGTCTTTCCTTTTTTTACAGAATTAACATTAAAGGAAGCTTTTACCATATCCTTGGGCACTTCGATAACCTGGCTGTATTTTCCCGAAACACCGACAAAATCTTCCTTTAGTCCACTGTGTGAAGAAAATTCGCCTGATATACAGATATAACCCTCTCCTTCAACCAGAAATGCGCCAAGACCTACGTAAATATTGTTTGGGTTGATCATGCTTGTATAATGACCTGTCACAGCGTTCGAATTCTGCTTTACCCAGTCTTCTTTCTCACCGTACCACTGATTTACTCCGCCTACCATATTTCCATTGTAATTCCAGGCTAAAACTTCTCCCCAGCTTTGGTTACCGTTATAGGTTACACTAAAGCATCTTTGACCGTTCGGACGGGTGTGATCCCAGAATATATCAGCCTCAGCAGCTCTCGTTTGAGCGATCATCTCAAGATCTGAAGACCATCTGATCGGAACATAGTCTTTTTCGGTCAGCTTTTTTCCGGTAGAAGGATTGATAACGCCTTCCTTGCATGCTTCCAGTCTTATTTCATTGATCCTGTCCAAGGCCTTCTGTCTTTCATCAGTCTTGAATGTTCCTTTGACCACTACAAAAACATTGCCTTCCGATGGGGACTTTGTCGGGGCTTTACGGGTTTTTGCCTCAAGAGTCCCTCCCGGGATCAACATAGCTATCATGCATGCCATTACTGCAACAAATAAACCATACCTTACAGTCCTTAAAAATCTCTTCATGGTAAATCCTCCCTCGAATAAAGCTTTCAGAATTTTTCAAGTCAATAATGCTGTTTCAATCAGAGAACCGTCCCGCTGATTGACCGCTGATCGACTTCCAACTTACTTAAAATAATACCACAAAAGAGCGAGGTTGTAAACATTTCCATAGCGATCAGAGAACCGGTCCTGTGAAATTTTTTAAATTTCTTGACAAGACTACCGTTCGGTAGTATAATTACTACCAAATAGCAGTTTAAGTATTGGAGATGTATTATGACAAGAAAAGAAGAGATTATTTTTGCAACCCTTGAACTGGCGTCGACATACGGCTTAAGAGCAATTTCACTTTCGCAGATAAAAGGTTTAAGGACGCTATAGATTCGGTAGAAAAAACTTCATAAACGATCAATAATATTATATCCTCGGATCTATATATTTTTTCATGTCACACATCCGTGTGTCTTCTGTAAACCCCTTTTATCACACCTGTAACGGAAACGATCAATGGAACTGCGACTACAAGCATGGTTGCCAGATTTACGTCAGAAGAAAAAGCGACAGGAAGAACTCCGAAACCGACATTTGCCGGACCCTCGAGGTTGTTTTTCAGGGCGATAAGATAAAATATTGCCGCCCCAAGAGAAAACACCAAAGAGACCAAAGCAAGCGGCAGCGTGATCTTTTTACGTTTTTCTTTGGTTTTATTGTTATAATAGAGTTCCCACACCACTATGGACATGAATGCATCAAATGACACAAACATGGATGCAAGAATATATGGAATGTAGCCGTTTGAAAAGTCTATGATAAAAATGCCGTAGAAAAATCCACAGAAACCGTATAGCCCGATCAAAAGCCAGAAGGTCCTGAAGAAACAACGGATACCCCTTAACTTTTTGGCGATCGGAGCACGTGACGGAGCGCTCAATTCCTTGATCTTCCCCAGATATTTCAGAATACATACACCCAAAATGATAAAAACAGCAGCATAAAGCACGGCATCCAGAGGGTAAAATCTTGAAGGAGATCCTTCTATAAGTGACAGATATTTTCCGACAATACGCATAATGAGCACATAAGTTATAATGATGGAACCTAATACTATCCCTATGACAGCATTCTTTTTAGCTCTTTTATGAAGCAGGATGGGACTTTCGTTCCGATAGAATGTATGTGCCACCATCAGTCCGCTTAAAGAGAGATAGAATGACAAAAATATGGGATGTGAACGCAAAAGGTCGCGAAGAGCTATGTCTATCGAACCGCAGACTGTCGATCCGATACACTCGGACAGGCAGTACAGATAATTCATGAAAGTAAAGGCGGAAAGCATAAAGAACAGCACCAACGCTGAAATAATAAGAAAATTTTGCTTATATCCTGTTTTCATCACCACTTCACCCATGCGGTAAAATCGCCGTTTTCCCTTTCATTGAAATAAAGGTGTTCCAGATCAAAAGAACCGCTTCGATCGGTCAGCGTAACCAAAGAAGCTCCTATCAAATCGAAGTCCTCTGTGATCCCGACCGATCGTAAACCTGCCTGCATAGCCTCATCTTCCGAGCCGGCTTCAATATGAGCAAAATAAAGTTCCTTGTCTGTCTTCACGCCGAGACCTAGAACAACCCCTTCATATTCCACGGTCCAATCCACATTGTGGGCGTGTCCCATAAAGGCTGCCTTAAGATTGTGGTCTTTAGCACGGTCGATAAAATCACTGTCGTAATTCTCATCATTCGCAAAATCTTCGAGCTTAAAAAATTTATTTTTAAGTGTGATCCCATCTTCCGTAACAGCCTTCCATGCCGTATTACATTCATCCTGGGGTATGTGATAATAAGCTATAGCGGGCACCTCATCGCCTGCCAGTTCATGTTCACGTATGAACCAGTCGGTCTGTTCGGAATGTATATGATCCGGAGTCCTAAAGACAGATAATTCTGTTTCAGAGAATGAAGCCCCGGAATCAAGGTTTGCGATCATCCATGCAACCGATGAATCTTTGGTGCCATCTTCTGTCAGGTTGATGATATAATTACTCCTTCCGTAAAGATCGTCAGTCTGTTCGAAATAGATACAGTGCGGTGCATTCATAAAGCGTTCTGCCAAAGTGTTCGGATTGAACAGACTCTGATGGTCATGATTACCCCATATGGGAGCGTAAAGGAAGCCATATTCTTCCGCTTTCTTTTCAAAATAATCAATGAATGTATCGAGATGATAAGTGTTTGCCAGCATGAAAAGATCACCGGTCAGTTCGACCAAATCTATCTTTGCTGAAGCACCTTGAATTGAAATGATATGATCATTTACTTCTTTTAACAGCTTGTCCAGATAAGACATCGAGGCTATAGTTGAAGTATTCGCATTCCAGTGGATATCCGTAAGCTGCAAAATATTAAAATCATCATGATATTTCAGAGTAAATACATAATCTTCCGGATGATCCGAAGAACTGACTGCTTCCCTACAAGAGGCAAGAGAAAATATCAAGACTATCGCCATTACCATAATGGACAGCCTATATCTTGAAATCCTTAGAAATCTCTTCACTGTAATTCCTCCGGTTTATTTTTTATGTTTATTTTCCTTAGAATAATATTCTTCGCCCGTATCAAGGCATAACGCAGCCAGTCTTCCACCCTCAAAACAACTTTGGTACCGTGTACCTTTAAGAATATATTACATCATTTAACAATTTCGAAAAGGTACACGGTACTTCCTTGAGGCAATTGTCATTTTCCATCGGAAACGAAACTTTTCTTGGCACTCCACTTACCCCAGCCGGAAGCATTCTTTACACGTACGGA
This sequence comes from Lachnospiraceae bacterium, assembly GCA_016282435.1. Classification (GTDB taxonomy): domain Bacteria; phylum Bacillota; class Clostridia; order Lachnospirales; family Lachnospiraceae; genus RUG11977. The sequence continues at coordinate 9,902 of JAEEKN010000388.1, forward strand.
AACTGTGACCTTCTTGCCCTTCTCGCATTTTATCTTGATAATGTTAGACTTGCTTGAAGCCTTATATACCTTTTTATCACCCTCAACGGTATATTTTACCTGATATTTCTTGGCGCCATCTGCTTTTTGGGCTGTTACCTTTACTTTGGCTCCTTTAACATCGGTAATCTTTGAGACAACTCCACGTGCGGGCTTTACGGCAGTGTCGGTGTCAACTTCAGTATCAGTGTTAATATCAGTGTTCGTGTCGGCAGCAACAGTTCTTTTATAAAAATAGACTGTACCATAGCCGGCTTTGGTATTACATCCCGCAACAATGTACTCTCCGTCATCCGAGATATACAATGTTGTTGTACTGCCCGGAACCTCTCCGTCACGCATAGAATCAGACCAAACCAAAGAACCGTCCGTTGTATCAAAAAGGTCGATAACACTGTTCATACTGTTATTCCTTCTTACGGCCAAATACTTTCCATCAGCTGTAAATTTACCGTTACCCGACCCCCTCTCGGTAGCAAACAAAATATCACCTGTCTTCGTATCAAATACCATACCACTAGCTACTGAAAAGGAACTTGTAAATTCATTACCGTAATACAGCTTGCTCTCATCCTTGGAGAGTGCCAGATATCCCAAGCTCGGCGTATCAAAACACCATAACTGTTTACCGGTTTTGGCATCAATGAGTCTCAATGAGTTAGTACCACATTTAACTGAAACAGCTATATACTTGCTTCCCACTGCAATTGCCGTTCCCCACGATCCGATATAAGCCGCCCACCTCTGATTTCCGTCCGTATCATAGCAATAGAGATGTCCATTTCCACAGGTTATATATATAAGCTTACCGTCGGTGCTGTAATCTATGGTTCTGATCTGATTACCCAGCCTTGCGCTCCACAATATTTTATCAGATTTCCAATCTATGCAATGAATATCCCCGTTATTATTGGACATCATAAGACGGCTGTTATCGGGACTCAGTTTGGAACATCTTGAAAAGAATTCTTTGCTCTCATATGCAGTTCCGGTTAATTCTCCCAATTTGGGTAGAACATTCCTCTCATACACCTTTGTACCATCGCGTTTATATATCTTTACAGAGGTATATTCGTTGTCTTTATCACCAAACTGCGTAACAATATACTGACCGTCATTTGATACATCAACATATGGCGTCTCATTGTCCATGTCTATCTTTATCTGATAGCTACCGGTTTTATCATAAACATTCAGCCAGCAATCCTCACTTAATACCGTTTTATCCTGAATGCCGGAATGAAACGGCACGGTAGCTATGGTATCGCCGTCATCCGACCAATCAGTCCAATAACCCTGTATTCCGAGTTCCAGCGAACCCGTCTTTTCGTACAGCGGCTTATGAGTATGGCTTTTTAGGTGCAGATCAAGCGTAATCGTCTGTCCGGGCTCTGGTCTGATGATCTGTTCCCGGTAATAATACTTCATATCATTAAAGCTGTTTGGTCCGAGATCCAGAATGATCCTGTAAGGCTGATACGTACCGTAATAATTATTATAATACGGATACAATTCCAATGTATAATATCCGTTTTCATCAATATCCACAACAGCGGACACTATCCCATTTTCAGCCTTAACACGGATATATTCTACGGGTTTGTTGCCCGCCTCATCAACTACACTACCTTTTACTACAGCTGTACCTTTGATCATTTTAGGAGCCGAATCGCGGGTATAATAGTTTATTTTTGTCGACATCGACAATTCGATATTTTCATTGATAGGCTTAAATGTGTCATGTTCCTCGTCTGGCTGCCAAACACTAAGACGCTGGATATATTTAAATTCGCCCGACTCATCCGAAGATAATCTGTTGTATCCGTTAAATCCTATCGTCATTACCGCTCTGTGAGAGGAATGAGGAAGCAGGTAAAAATTAAAGGGGTTTGGATGAAAAATAAGAAGATCCTTGTCAACATATTCCGATAAAAAGCCTGAGTATGAAAAGGATTCTTCGCTGCCAGTCTCAAGCTTTATATACTTATCCGTATTATTAACAATAAGCATATCTCTTATTATTTCACCATCCATGGGGAGATTGACCGTACTTGTTTTTTCGACATATACATATATGCCTTCCAAGTTCCCTGTTCCGGTGAAAATGCAGACCGGATCGTCAAGTACCTCCGAAGGGGCCTCCATTATTTTGTCTTCGGTTATGATATAAGAATTATCGAACTTGGTTGCCGCTCCTGCAAACTCAGGTACAGAGAACCGGACAAACAATAATGTTGTTGCAAATATCAGTGCCATGATCTTTCTAAATACGTGTTCTTTCATAAAATATATCCTCCGTTTCCTTTCTTCTCTCCAGCATGAGCAACGCTGACCGCAAGGTAAAATCCATAATGCTGTAAATTATTCTTCATCCTTGCCCCAAACAACCTCTTTATTATATTTCTCTTTTAGGAAACTACAAAGTTCCGCCAGGTATTCCAAATCCATCTGAAATCTTACGTCAGGTCCTGGATAAACATCCCATTCTTCGTTCTTCTTCTCGGGATCAAAAACAATTTTTTCAAGTTTTTTAATTTCAAAAACTAATGAATCCTTCTCTGTTATGAGTTGCTCAAATGTATCGTTCTTATGGTCATCAATAAACACCCTCGGACTTATCATCATAATGTATTACCCCCCACCAATGCTTTCTTTGATTCCCTTGGTACCTGACACTATAAACCTAGTTAATCCATATTGTACATCTTCATTGTTTCGCGATTTCGATACTCATGTTTTTCATAGTAAGCGATCAGTTCCCCGGATTTATTCCTAAGCGCAACCATATACACATCTTTGTTTTCCTTCTCATTATATGATGTGTAAATAATATTGTTATCCTTAGATGCCTTGAACCATTCCAAAACCTTTATTATCATCTCACGTGATTTGTCGTTGTGGCAGTTAAGAAGACTTTGACCCATAAGATTCTCACCGCCCCATTTCTCATATCGGCTTATTGCTGCGGGATTCATATAAATGATCACATGATTAAGATCACAGATAACTACAGCAGCTTTGTCAACTTCCAGAACGCTTTTATAAACTTCATTAAGATCTATCACTATTTATCTCCTTATATTATTACACCTATGTATACCCCTTGTGTTTGACACTGTAAACTACTAGCAGAATAGTCAGCGTTCCTGGAAAAACTCTATCTCTTCTCCCAGAGGACCAAAACAGAACGCCATCCTGGCGGGGTACTCAGGATCAGAACGGATAACTATGTCGTTAGGTTCTATGAACACATTATAGCCGGCTTCTTTTACTTTCCGAACCATTTCATCTACATCATCAGTAGCAAAGGCTATATGTCTTAACGCTCCTTTTGTCTTTATACCATCACCATTGTTAAAGATTTCCAGCATTCCATTACCAAACCCTATCATTACTCCTTCCGGCCATTCACGAACTATCTTAAATCCTAGTACATCGAGATAAAAAGACTTAGCACTCTCAAACTCGTTTTCTGTTCCACATTTTAAGGAAATATGATGTAATCCAGATATCATAGTCGCTCCTCTCGCTCCACACTCTCACAATCATTGAACTTCGCAAACTCCCGCAAAGCCCTCTCTAAAACGGCCTCAGCCTTTTTTGTGACACGGAAATCAGGTTCCCACCAAAGTCCCTTCACCTGCAGGATATGTGTCCTCCTATCCGGGACAGCCTCAATACGCCCGGCAAAACGCTCTCCAAACAGGATAGGAAGCGTATAGTATCCATATTTCCTTTTTTCCGCCGGAGTATAGATTTCCCAGGCATACCTGTAATCCCACATTGACAGGATCAGAGCCTTATCCCACATGAGTGGATCAAGCGGTGCTATAAATGACATGCGAGGCTTCAGATCTGCTACGCCTTTTATTACATCCTGCATAAGCGAATCATCTTCAGAACGATAATAAAACAAAACCTTAAAGCCCTCTACTTCTATTGGACATATTTTCCCTTCATCAGCCAGAGCAGAAAGAATCTTTTTCCTTTTATCAGCGTTCAGATCTATGCCGAGGAATGCAGTGCTGTTTTTATCCCAGAGCAGTCCCACCGCCCCTATACGCCTAAGTACACGCCATGCCAAGAAATCCTCATTATCTTTACAGGGGTTCCCTGCATTCAGAACTTCCACCGGCAGATACTTCGCTGCAAGGTCATAATACTTCCGGCTTCCATTTTTATGATGAATGATCAGTTCCCCATCCGTGTACATCTGTTCCAGTACCGATCTCGCCGCCGGGGACTTCTTTTGCCAATTCCCGCTCCAATGCATTGAAGAGTGCCAGAATATCTCACCCTCAATAGGAAGAGTATCGCTACAGACCGGACCATTCTCACGAATATATGCAAGAGCCCTTTCCTTCAAACCTTCCAAGCCTTCAAAAGTAGCTCCGAGATCATGGCTCCTTTCCCTATAGGAAGAAAAGAATGGCCAGTCCTCAGTAGGCCAGATAGAGAGTTCTTTATCAGCATAATCTACAAGTTTCCTGTCTTCATAGAGAAGCTCCCTGAGCATTGTTTTCCTAAAACCTTTAACCCTTGACTGCAGAGTCAGTTCTGCATTTTTGCCGCATACATCAACAGGATCAAACTGTATGCATCCGGCTTGCCTCACATATTCGTAAGCCCCTTGCTTCCCTATGAAACGATGTGTTCCTATCAAACCCTGCTTCGCAAGTATGAACTGCCTTGCCTGTTGCTTTGAAATTTTTCTCATACTTAAATCTATCCTTAATGTGAACTACATCGGTAATTGAATTACCGAGCATCAAGTGCGCGTGGCAAGCCACGTAGGTCTTGAGGTGCGTCCATGACACCCATACTGCTACCTGTAAAGGTTACACAGCTACTTTAATTATCACTGTATTATCAAGCCCGGAAACGGGCATGGCTATTGTGGCACCCAAAACAGCACTATACTTCCGAAGGATATTATAGGCCCC
>JAEEKN010000389.1 GCA_016282435.1 Lachnospiraceae bacterium
AAGATGAAGATTGGACTGCGATTTCCATGGCAAATGACTGGAAGACCATATATGGCGATGATGTCGTAAAGACGGGATTGCCTGATGCCGCATGAAAGCTTATGAAGTAAGAAGGAGTACATAATTTAATAGATAATATAGAAAAGGATTCCATGACTGTTTTGTTCATGGAATCTTTTTTGATAAGAGAATGTCTCAGTTCAAGCTCAAAAAAAATTCTACCATCGGTATAAAAAGAAGTGTCTTAAATATACAGTTAATGTGTTCACAAACGGAACATTTTACTTTATACTTTAGTCCAGGATGAAGGAAGACATCAGCTTAAAGTAAAGAAAGAGGTGAACGATATGAAGAATATTCCATTTTTTAGACAGATGACAGATAAGTTTTATGAGCAGAACGGGGTACCGCTTTACTCACTTGAAAAAGGACTTTTAGAGCATTATGAAAATGTTCCTCTCATGAACGCAGGATGTGTGGAAGAGATGGAAACTTACGATGATGTGATGGGAACAAAAGATTACTTCAACAAATTCTAACAAACCAAAAAATCTCCCCCGCCTTTTATCATAGAAAGGTGGGGGAGATGTATTTTAAGATGTTTTTTCTTCTGTAGTATATATCAGAGGCATCTGGTATTCTTTCTCGTAGATTTCTTTCCAGAGCTCATAGTTCCTGTTCTTTAACATTTCCACATTAGCATGGTACGGTTTTGAAGGGTCGGGATATATCGGTTCGGATACGTGTACGGTATATTCCTGAACATAGAATCCATTTTCGTCCAGTATATCGGAATCCCTCATGGTAATGAAGCAGGGAAGTACCGGTACATTGTTCTTTGCAGCAAATATGAATCCGCCTTCTTTTAGGGGCTTCGGCTTCCTGTAGTTCCACCACATACTCTGTTCGGGATAAACGAGTACGAAATGTCCCTTCTGTAACAGCTTGTTCGTGGACTTCATGAACTTCTTCATGGTTGTATAGTTCGATGAGAGCGGAAGAGTATTGCAATGCCTCATTATAAACCCGTAAAATCCGGGGAATGAAGTATAGTTACCCTCACGAATGATCCTGTAAAAAGTCCTGTGCCTCTGGTGTGAAGCATCATATACGAGCTGGATGGCAAAACTGTCAAATGCATTAAAGTGGTTACATGTTATGACTGCTCCGCTGTCCAGGTTCCTGAAATGCTCGATACCCTTTATCTCTTTCAGGATAAACTGCTTCTTCTCTATAAGCCCTTTAAGGAACTTTCTGGCCGCCTTAAATGCCAGTCTGGTTTTCAGTTTCTGTAAAGGACTGCGTCTAAAATAGTCTATATCTTCTGGATTCAGTACTTTAGCGGGGGGATCGTCTTCGACATCCTCATCAAAACGACCGGTTCTCTCAAAATCCTCGATTTTTTTTACTATGGCTACTCTGTCGGCAGATCTTTTCTTCTTATTTATATAGTTCAAGTAGTTATTTTCATTGTCGGCTTCTTTTACTGCCAGCTCTACCAGCTTCTTATAACCGATATTGTCACGATCCTTTTGTTCGTCGGTATATGCGTTCAGTTCTGCTTGAAGTTTGTCATATACAGGAGTCTCAGCGGCATACTTAAAGAAAATATCCTGGAAAGGACATTCCCTGTAATGCCAGGGCTTCTGAAACATGATGTAATGGATGATCTTTACTTCATCGACAGGATATTTTGATTCAAACATGGATTCGGTATTCCATATCTGGTCGATAAACAGAACGTGATCCTTGCATATGAGATTGAGGTAATCCTCGTCCTGTGTTACTACAAAATCATACAGGTGAAGCAGTCCCATGAAACGGTTTAGGACTTTGCGTGAGCGCCATTCGTTACAGTTGATAAGAAGGACTCCGCAGTTAAAAAAGTTGTGTCTTGAAACACCGACACATCTTTCTACATAATCGCCGAATTCATCGACCTGAACCATGACCTGTTCATGGCATGCGGCAAGATAGTAGTCCGTAACATCTATCTGATACAGTTCACTGATGTCTCCCTGAACTACCGTGTCGGCGTCGATATATATAGCTTTCTCGAGTTCCTGATGTTTTTCTGCTATAAACAACCGATAATATGTGGTTTTGCTGTAGTAATCCCTTAAAGGCAGGTCATGTGACAGAGAACTTAAATATTCCGATACGTCTTCAAATATGAAATTGAAATTCTCTTTTCCGAGCTTTCTTACCATATTTTTGGATTCTTCATGCAGTCCGCTGTGAAGAAGATGTATATTGTAAGAATACTTGGGAGAAGCGTTCTCAATCAGTGAATGAAGCGACACTATCACATATTTTAAGAAATTCTCGTCAAATGCATAAAATATAGGTATTACCGGTTTAGCCATGGTACTTAACCTCTTGTTCGTATAATTTTTTGTACTTCAGGTACTCTTTGTAGATATCATCGAACTGATGATAACGGAATATCCTGTGTACTTTATCGATATGCCACTGTTTTATGTTATCCGTATGTGGATAGGGCAGATAAAACAGGCGCTTGGAAAAATGTCTTACTACTGTCCATTTGTGAAGGAACTTCTGATCATTGAAACGCTGTGGAAGCATCTTTTTTCTGGTAGTCGATCGTATAAGAGCACTTTGATCGGCGAATACAAGCTTTTTAGCTCTGATCCACTTCCTGGCCTTCACAAAAAGCGAAGTGCGCCTGGCTTCTTTCATATTGAACAGAAGCACACCGGCGTTTATGTAGTTAGGATAGAGCAGGTACTTTCCGTAATGATCGCGGGAAGCGGCATACTCATATCCTTCGATATCTTTGTCGTAAAGCAAATGTATGTCACGGTTAAAGAAGATGTCTGCATCCAGATACAGGAGCTTGTCAGGTATCTCAGGTATCAGATCGGCAAACAGCCTGATAAGTGTGTAGGGAGAGCAGTAAGCATCCTCGTTTGGACATCCTCTGAAGTATTTGTTGTAATATGAATCGACTCTGATCAGGGATACTTCGTTTTCAGCGTTATATTTCCTGATCATATATTTATAAATTTTCAACTGCAGATCGGACAGAGGTGTGTATTTAGTATCTAAATCTGTAAGATCCATCGTAAATATATAAAAATGGAACGGTTCATTCGATGTTGTTCTTTTTAATATCGACAGTGTACAGGTGAGCATACCGTCAAATACGCCTTCGTTACCGCAAAAAAGAACGTTAACCATCATTGACCTCCGTTTTCTTTATATATTTTATAACTTCTATATCAGAATTCTGTGCCAGTTCGCACATTTTCGCATATACTTCGTCTCTTAAGACTTTACGCCTCTGCTTCGGTATCCCGTCTTCAGGAGGGAAGAAAGGTCCTTCTATATAGGTGATAAGCTTAGGCGTTTTACGGATCTTTGTTTTGTGGTATGTATTTACAAAACAGAAGACCGGTGCATTCAGAGTTACCGGATAAGCGAAAGATGTATCTACAAAAGGCCTGATTTTTGTGTAGTACGGCCAGATATGTGCTTCCGGATATATTACCAGAGGATTCCCTTCACTCACCTTATGGTTTATGGCATTTAAGAAATTCTTGTATGCATCTTTATCGTCAGGCAGAGGCAGTCCTCCGAGAGAAGGAACCATCTTACCCAGCACAGGTACTTTCAGGTTGTTCGGATGAACTATAATGTACGTTTTTCTGGGCCAAGGAAGGCGCGTTTGCAACAAAGCGTCACCCATGGGCTGAGTATGGTTGCCGTACATGAAAAATCCCTTGTTCTTAAAAGGCTTGAGCTTTTCCTTGCCTACTATTTTTTGGCGGAATATCACTCTGCCGTAAAATACGACTACAGGAAACATGATCACGCGGTAACACATGAACCTCAGGAACTTCTTAAAAGGTGATCTGCGTTCGTAGTCATAACTTCCGTCTATCCTGGGCGGAGTGGTGGTAAAAGAGGAGAACTCATCATGAAGCTCGTCAGAATAATATATCACCTGCTGCTTATCCATTGTGAGTAGACCTCCATACGGTTCTTATGTGACAACGGGGACGGTTCCTGATGTCACATCAATATATGCCACCTGACTAAAGGGCATAATACTACATATTCCAAGATATTATATACTATTTAAAAATATTTGTAAATCAACCATTTTATTGATATTTTATTTTTTTCGTATATTTTATAGGTTCACTGCTGGAGTCTGCCAACATATTTTTGAGTTCCTCGAGCTCTTTTGGAGTGAGGTTTCTCCAAGAACCGGTCTTTAAGTGGCCGAGCGTGATGTTCATGATACGTACTCTGGTCAGAGCTCTTACTCTGTAGCCCAGAGCTTCGCACATTCTTCTTATCTGGCGGTTAAGCCCCTGAGTCAGGATGATACGGAAGACACGTTTGTCTATCTGCTCTATCTTGCACGGTCTGGTGACAGTCTCGAGGATGGGTACGCCGCTGGCCATGATCCTTAAGAATTCGGGTGTGATGTCTTTATTGACAGTGACTACATACTCTTTTTCATGATAGTTACCGGCTCTCAGTATCTTGTTTACTATGTCTCCGTCATTCGTGAGCAGTATCAGGCCTTCAGAGTCTTTGTCCAGCCTGCCTATAGGAAAGATACGCTTGCCATAGTTGATGTAGTCTATGATATTGTCGGGTTCGCGCTTATCCGTAGTGCTCACTATACCTACGGGCTTGTTGAAGGCAATGAGTACCAGATCTTCATCTTTGGCGACTTCCTGACCCTTGACGTTTACCTTTTGTCCGGGAAGGACTTTACTTCCCATGACAGCTACTTCACCGTCTATCAGGACTTTGCCTTCTGCTACGAGCTTGTCGGCTTCACGTCTGGAGCATATGCCGGATTCGGCCATGTATTTGTTTATGCGGATTCCCGCAGATTCTGTATCGAACATTTCTTTTTTTGCTTTCATATAGGGGTCCTTTTTATAATTTTTCATTTAGCCTATGTACCTCGAAAACGCATTCGGCGTTTCCTCAGTAACAAAATAATGCTTCGTATCTTCTATTTTGTTATCATATCATTTTATTCATTTTATAGCAAGACCGTAATACACATATTTAGTAACATTGATAGGAAATAATTCTTGACTTTTGTGCTTATTTATCGGATAATATTAAAGATGTTTGTTATTTTGTATAATAAATTTATTTGGAGGGAGAATATGAAAAAGTTATCAAAAGTATTGATTCTTACACTGATCCTGACTTTATGTATAAGTTCTGTAGGAGTATTTGCAAAGAGTTCCTATTAAGAAGGACTTAAAGAAGCTATTTTGATAGTAAAAAGTATTTTATAAAAGAGGAAAACATGTCAGACAGAACTATTTATTGGCATATACCGGGTATATGCTATTTCGGGCTTATAAATCACGTACTTCTTGATACTATGCAGAAGTATCCTTCAAAGTTCAGGGACGGATATAAGATAGCTTCCTGCTATGGTACATTCCCCGGAGCCATATGGAACGGCGGAAGGAACATCATCGACGGTTTCAATAACAAGACGGAAGTAGCAAAAGTCATCGATTCATACAACAAAAAGGGTGTTCCTGTTCGTTTTACCTGGACGAATGTACTTCTGGAGGAAAAACATACCTATGATACATACTGCAACATGATCATGAAGGTCGGGGACAACGGAATGAACCAGGTGCTGGTAAACCGTCCGGTTCTCGAGGAGTATATCAGGCGTGAGTACCCGAAGTACAAGATCATATCTTCGACGACCAAGAGAATCCTTGACCTCGATACATTAAAGAGTGAGATAGAGAAGGATTACTTCCTGGTGGTTCTTGACTATGACCTGAATCATAATGAAAAAGTCATAGAGAGCATTCTTCCCGAAGCGGGACGTATAGAAATTCTGGTAAATGAGACCTGTAAAGCGGGATGTCCCAAAAGAGCAGACCACTATACAGAGATATCACGTCATCAGCTCGAATACGATACCAATATCCAGTATCCATGCTGGGATCCCTCACCGGACAAACGTACATTTGCGGGCTGCATGAAACGTCCTTCGTTCATGTCGGTGGATGATGTAGAAAAGTATGCGGATATGGGATTCAAGAATTTTAAGATTGTTGGACGTGGTGAAGGCAAGGAATTCCTGATGGATTCATACATTTATTATCTCGTAAAGGATGATGCAAAGGATTTCATAAGGAACCAGATGATGCAGACTATTATGAGCCTGTCGGCACCAAAGGCGCCCAGGATGCCTATGGCACCGCAGTCTGCGAGAGCACCTTTTAGAAGGTAAAATTTACTTTAAACAGAAGCCGGTCGCTGATCTTAAAAGTGACCGGCTCTATATAGAGGAGGTATCTATGATACAGGATTTATTCAGTAGCAAAAAGTCATTATTTGCTGACGGAGTTCAGACAGTGCTCAGAGCACAGGAGAACAGGAACCGCAGAGTTGTGCTGTTAAAGGGCAACATGGTTCAAAACTCCAGAAGCGCTTCACGAGGCATCAGTGCCAGAGTGAACAACAAGGGAACATTGGGTTTCGCATCGGTTGCAGACTATTCCGCAGAGGCTGCGGATATGGTACTTAAGGCAGCTACCGAGAATGCAATGTTTTTGAGCAAACATTCAAACCGTAATGTACAGCTTCCCGCATCAATCGGGACCGGGAACCTCGGAGTAAAAGGTGAGATAGTTGATGTAGAGCAGAAGCTCATAATCGAAGCATGCCAGACTATCGATAACTATGTAGCTACAAAGTATCCCGACCTTACTAGTCGTACCGTTGTATATACAGAGGATTCACAGGACAAGATCATTTATACATCGGATGCGCATGACGGTCATATGATCATCCCCAGATGTTACATCTATGTTATGATGAGCTCTGAGACAAAGGACGGAGTTCCTGTAGAACTTTTCAAGGCACTGGGTGGATACGGAAGTTTCTATGACAATTTCGGAAACCTTGATAAGTATTATCCCGATATTGATGCTCTGTATAAAAGAGTAATGGATAAAAAAGAAGGCGTATATGCCGAAGCAGGATATAAAACAGTAGTCCTGGGCGGTATGATGGGCGGTATGCTCGCTCATGAAGCAGTAGGACATACTGTAGAAGCAGATCTGGTTAAAGCAGGAAGTGTAGCCGGACCTTCATTAAACAAAGAAGTAGCATCAAATCTTGTAAATATGGTTGATTTTGCTAATGTTTACGAAGGTAAACAGGCTCCTTTACCTGTATATGTTGATGATGAGGGAACCGAAGCAAACGATGCGGTACTGATAAAGGACGGAATCCTTACAGGATACATGAATGACAGGGAAACAGCCGAAGAGTACAATATGGCTCCGAACGGAAATGCCAGAGGATGGGGATTTGCCGATGAGCCGATCATCCGTATGAGAAATACATGTATTCTTCCCGGCAAAAACACTGTAGATGAACTTATCGCATCTGTTGAAGACGGATATTATCTGGTAGAATCAGGAAACGGACAGGCTGACCTTACAGGAGAGTTCATGTTCGGTGTTACATGCGGATATGAGATAAAGAACGGTAAGCTTGGCAAGGCTCTGCTCGATACCACGGTTTCAGGTGTGGCATTTGATATGCTCAAGACCGTTGATATGATATCTAATGAGGTAGAATGGTCATCCAGCGGATTCTGCGGCAAAAAACAGCCTATGGCAGTATCAATGGGTGGTCCTCATATGAGATGTAAGATTATGATCGGTGGAAGATAATATATACTTTCTACGTCATAGCTAAAGCGTAAGTTAAGGAAACTGATGCGGTGGAACCGCATCAAATGAGAAGGAGAAAATGCATATGTCAAATTTACGTGAAACTGCCGACCTCTTTGATAAAATTATCAAAGATACCGGTATTACAAAATATAAATATACAGTTACAAATTCCGAAAAGAGAGAACTGAACCTTGAAGCAGGTGATTTTAAGCTTTTCCGTACAGTATTCAGTAATTCGGGATCCATAAAAGTATTTAAGGACAACAAAATCGGTTCGGCATCCGGTAACGATATATCCGAAGAAGGACTTAAAGGACTGGCTTCAGATGCTTTAGCTGCTGCAGAGTCATCTCCCGAGGATCCCGCACATGATATCGGACCAAAGGTAGAACCTCATGTGTTTAAGCAGGGTGTTCTCGAACCGGATATTGACAAATTCATTGAAAGAATAAAAGAACTTCTGGCTACCATTGAAAAAGAGTATCCTCTGGTAAAGGTATTCCAGGCTGTAGGTTCGTATGACCGCTGGAACTGGTTTTCCAGAAACTCCAACGGTACTGAGTTCGAAGGTTACGGCGGACAGTACGGTGTTATGATCGAAGTATGTGCTTCGGATGGCGAGAATACTACGGGTATGGACGGTGCCGGTGTCAGCATGATAAATCTTGATACCCCCATTATTGAACTCGGTGATATCAGGAATCATCTGGCAGACATTGAGAAGAGCATTAAACCTGACACTGTTGAGGGCAAGTTTGACGGTACTGTTATCATTACTCCCGCATGTGCTGCCGACTTTATCTCTATGGTTATCGGCAATTACATCAGTGACGGTGTTATCATAGACGGTACCAGCCAGTGGCTCGACAAGGTCGGAGAGCAGGTAGCAAGTGACAAGCTGACAGTACGACTTGATCCTTTTGATGAGAGGATAAATATAGGTGAACGTGCTACTTCGAACGGATTCCTTTCCGAGGCTGTAACACTTATCGACAAGGGCGTGCTTAAGACTCATTTCTTAAGCCTCTATGCAGCAAACAAGACAGGACGTCCTCTGGTAAAGAACACAGGATTTGACCTCATCATCGAACCCGGTGACAAGAGTTATGAAGAGATACTTGCCGGTGTAAAGAAGGGTCTGATACTTGGAAGATTCTCGGGAGGATCGCCCGGAACTAACGGAGAATTCTCAGGTGTTGCAAAGAACAGCTTCCTCGTAGAGGACGGCAAAATAAAGAACGCTGTAGCCGAGTGCATGATCAGTGGTAATCTTGGCGATGTGGTAAAGAATATCAGCGCCATATCTAAAGAGCAGATCTGTGACGGCGGAACGGTAGTTCCTTATATCGCAGTAGAAGGAATCGTAATCTCAGGAAAGTAATTGATAATGCTTGCACTGAAGGAATTAGTATATCGTACAAACAAAGAACCCTGCCGAATCAAATCGACAGGGTTTTGTTTGATTACTGATTAAATATATACAAAAAGTATTTTCGTAAATCAGACTAAATTATTTAATCTCGTAGATCCATCCTTCGGGAGCTTCGATTCTGCCCATCTGGATACCGGTGAGGGTATCATACAGCTTCTTGGTGATAGGTCCCATCTCGGTCATGCCGCTGGGAAGGCAGATCTCCTTGCCGTGGTCAACGATCTTGCCAACAGGAGAGATAACAGCTGCGGTACCGCAAAGACCACATTCAGCCATATCCTTTACTTCTTCGAAAGGAATAACTCTTTCTTCAGCTTCAAGACCTAAGTAATGCTGTGCAACATATACCAGTGAACGACGTGTGATAGAAGGAAGGATGCTGTCCGACTTAGGAGTTACAACCTTGCCGTCCTTGGTTACAAACAGGAAGTTTGCACCGCCGGTCTCTTCAACGTTGGTTCTGGTCTTGGGATCAAGATACATATTCTCATCATATCCTTCAGCATGAGCTGTAACGATTGCATGAAGTGACATAGCGTAGTTAAGACCTGCTTTGATGTTACCGGTTCCGTTGGGAGCGGCACGGTCAAAATCACTTACTTTGATGGTCAGAGGCTTTACGCCGCCTTTGAAATAAGGTCCTACGGGTGTTCCGAAGATTCTGAACTGATACTCATTAGCGGGCTTTACACCGATAACGGGATTGGTTCCGAAAAGTACGGGACGAAGATAAAGTGTAGCACCTGAACCGTAAGGGGGAACATAATCTTCATTAGCCTTTACTACTTTCTTTACAGCGTCGATAAATCTGTCCTTAGGGAATACAGGGATCTCAAGTCTCTTTGCAGACTGCTCGATTCTCTCTGCGTTGAGGTCGGGACGGAATGTTACGATACGTCCATCCTCGGTCTCATAAGCCTTTAAGCCCTCAAATACTGTCTGTGCGTACTGGATGACACCGGCACACTCGCTAAGTACTACATTTCCATCCTCAGTCATAGTGCCTTCATCCCATGCACCGTCTTTGTAATTGGAAACATATCTGTAATCGGTCTTGATATAACCGAAACCCAGACTGCCCCAGTCGATATCTTTCTTTGCCATTTCTTTGTCCTCCTAATAAAAAAATATTAAACTTATTTATAGCACATTTATGAAAATAATTCAAGAGAAAATTTATAAATATGTGATATTATCAAGGTTTATATCCTTTAAACGTGATAGGCTGGTCTTCGGGCACGTTGTATACTTTCTCAAACGTATTTCTTTCTCGAAGTTCTCTGTATTCTGAAGGAGTGCAGTTCTTTAGCCTCTTGAACAGTCTGTTGAAGGTCGAGATACTCGGGAATCCGCTTCTGATGGCCACATCTGTGATACTTAAAGAAGGATTTATGAGCAGTTCTTCAGCAACTTTTATACGTTTAAAGCATAGATAGTCATAGAAAGTGGTATCTGAGAACTGTTTGAACAGCCTCGTAAAGTGGAATTTGGAGTAACCGCACATGTCAGCGGCAAATTCCAGGGTGAGATCATCTGTATAGTGCTCATCGATATACTTAAACAGAGAATTAAACTTATCTATGTATTCCTTCTGCTTGTTGCCGACCTTGGACGGGATTGTCATCATCCGGTCCAGTCTGTTCTGACCTATTATTGCAAAAAATTCCAGAATCTTGGAATACATCTTTAGTTCCCACATGGGTTCTTCTGCAAAATAAGTCTCGGCCATTCTTTCTATGATATCAAGACAGGGTTTGACTATGGCGGGAGCAGTATCATTACTTATTATAATGGCAGACGTAAAGAACGGCAAAATGGATGAAAAACTCTTTATCTTTGATATACAGTCGAGGTCGAACAGGCATATATAACGTTCACCTTCGGGCGGAGCTATGGTTTCATGAAGCTCTCCGGATGGTATGACTATGATCTCACCTGGATTCAGGACATATTTTTTGTCGTGTATCATGATTGTAAAAATATTCCTGATAGGAGAGACTATCTCTACAGCAGAATGCCAGTGATATTCAAAATTTCTGGATATATCGTTCTTCCAAAGCCTGACATTGGATCCTCTTACAAAATCCACACGTTCCCTGTCACCTTCGACTTCTCTGTGATATGTTCTGTTAAAAGAATCAACTATCATGTCCGATTCTCCTTTCGTAACAATTTTCATTAATCAAATATTGCTATCTATATTATCATATATTTTCATTTTTGTAAATCCTTTTGGAAAATGTAAAAAAATCGTAAAATTTCGCAATACACAAGAAGTGCCATAGCAATATTTGGATAGATTTGAGCATTTTTATATATATAATAAATGAAAAGGTGTAAATCGATTTAAGAACTATAAAATGTATAATCGACGTATTGAAAAAATATATTATGTATTTTATAGATATATTTTGGGGTCTTGACTTAAGGATTTTGCCGATCATAATATTTTTGTAACATTTATGGCAAAAATCGAAAAAAGATAGGAATTTTGCATAAACCAGGTATTAAAATTGCATATAAATAATATTAAAATTTTATAATATATATATAAACACGTTTATAAAGGGGTTAAAAATGGCAAAATCTAAGGAGCCTTCTAACGCATCTGCGTCAAATGAGGGGAAGAAGATAAAGTATAAGACCAGAATAAGCTTTAAGACCAGCTTCAAGCGTTACTGGCAGTTATATCTGTTATTAGTTATTCCTATTGTATATTTCCTGTTATTTAAATACGGTCCCATGGAATATATCATCACAGCTTTTAAAAAGTATAAGATGAATACATCTGTATGGGATATGGACTGGGCTGTTAATAAGAAAAAAGAAACTGATGTGTTCTTTTATTTTAAGCAGGCATTTCAGGACAATCAGTTCTTAAGAGCATTGAAGAATACAGTAGTACTAAATGTCTTAGATCTGGTAGTCGGTTTCCCTGCACCTATCATATTCGCTCTGATACTTAATGAGCTGGTATTTACCAAGTTCAAAAAAGTAGTTCAGACCATCGCTTACATGCCCCATTTCCTTTCATGGGTCATTATATACAGCTTATCACTCAGAGTATTCGCTACTGATGACGGACTTTTGAACATTCTTTTAAATAACATGGGGTTCGATTCGGTACCGTTCCTGGGAGAAGATTCCTGGTGGGTAGTAACGTATATATTCCTAGGAGTATGGCAGAACTTCGGATGGGGGTCCATTGTGTACCTTGCAGCCATAGCCGGTATAAATACAGAGTTGTATGAAGCGGCCTCTGTTGACGGAGCCGGGCGTTTCAAAAAGATGTGGCATATCACTTTGCCGGGTATAAAACCGACCATAGTTGTACTACTTATCATGAATCTGGGTAATATCCTGGGCGGAGGTTTTGACAGACCATTTGCTCTGCAGAATAATATGGTCATGAACTCCGCAGAAGTTATCTCAACCTATGTATATAAAAAGGGTGTGCTGTCGGCGCAATATTCACTTACAACAGCGGTCGGGCTGTTCCAGTCCGTAGTCGGAGTCTTCTTCCTGCTGATGGCCAACTTCATTTCTAGAAAATTAGGGGAGAGGGGTATCTGGTAAAATGATAAAATCAAACAAAACCCGTCGTGGAGACTGGGTGTTCGTAATAATATGTGTTTTTGTTGCCATTATATGCCTGATACCTATGCTGAACCTGGCGGCCCGTTCACTGTCCAGCAGTGATGCGCTGATAAAGCATGAGGTTACGGTATATCCTAAAGGATTTAATCTCACGGCATACGAATATGTATTCGGCAACATGAAATATGTAAAGTCCTTTTTCTGGACCGTATTTTTGACATTCGTATGTACCATAGTATCACTCGTAATGACAGCGATATGCGCATATCCTCTGATATTTAAGGATTTAAGAGGTCGTAGCGTTATAAACGTCATCATCACGATTACGATGTTCTTTAATGCAGGTACCATACCGAATTACCTGCTGATGAAAAAGCTTGACCTCCTGAATAATGCACTGGTTCTGATCATTCCGAGCTGTTTGTCGGTATACAACATGATCATCATGAGAAGCTTTTTCTACGGAATTCCGGAGTCCCTCAGGGAATCTGCGGAGATAGACGGAGCAAATTATTTTACGATATTGTGGAAGATATATGTTCCGCTCTCTAAACCGGTATTTGCGACATTGGCACTGTTTTATGCCGTAGGACGTTGGAACGGATATTCCGATGCCCTGATGTATATAAACAATAAAAGAGAAGACCTTTATCCTCTTCAGTATTACCTTTATAACATATTAAAGAGTCAGTCCGACTTGTCGGCACAGGAAGGTTTCTCTACACCGGGTCTGAATGAGACCATAAAATCTGCGATTGTTATGTTTTCTACGGTACCTATACTTGTAATTTATCCGTTCCTGCAGAAATACTTCATTCACGGAGTAACACTTGGAGCGGTAAAAGAATAAAAACAAAACGGAATCTACGGATATAGGGGTGTATCCGTTCATTCATACACCAGTAAGAGTATCTATTGATACCCTTGCAAAATCAAACACATTTTATATGGAGGAATTATCGTGAAAAAAGTATTAGCATTATTACTTACTTTATGCATGCTTCTTTCTTTAGCTGCTTGCGGCAAGAAAGAAGACGGCGGCGAGACCACACCCGCACCGACTCAGGAAGCTACCACAACAACTCCTGCAGCCGATGACACAAAGACAACCGATGATACAAAGACTCCCGATGCTACAACACCTGAGGCTACAACACCTGAAGCTACTCCTACAGATGAGCCCGTAGATGTTATCGAGGATACTGATGCAATCAGCGAACTTACAGGCGGACAGCTTGTAAACGGAAAGTTCCCTGAGACAAAGCATATTACCGTAGAAGTATACGATCGTGAAGGCGGCACCCCTGCCAATAACAATATGTATACTGACTACATCAAGAAGGGTATGCTTGAGAAGTACAACGTAGAAGTTGAGTTTGTAGCTGTTCCCCGTTGGACAGAGGTTGAGCAGATCAACAACCTTTTAGCAGCTGGCGACGCTCCTGATATCTGTTATTCATACAGCTTCCCTACAGTTCAGGCTTATGCTGATATGGATGGTATCCTTGAT
>JAEEKN010000390.1 GCA_016282435.1 Lachnospiraceae bacterium
ACATATACTCTTACGCTTAACAATATCACTCTTGATGGTACATACGGGATCTATAACAAGTCAAAATGCTCCAAAGGTATCGATTTTAAAGGTGATTATCTGAATATTGATATAGTCGGAAGCTGTAAGATAGAATTAGCCGGCGTAGACGGTGAAGAAACTTACGGTATCTACGGAGATAAATGGAG
Source organism: Lachnospiraceae bacterium (assembly GCA_016282435.1). Lineage (GTDB taxonomy): Bacteria > Bacillota > Clostridia > Lachnospirales > Lachnospiraceae > RUG11977. The sequence continues at coordinate 189 of JAEEKN010000390.1, forward strand.
CAATATTTATATCAGAAGCACCCTGGATGCTGACCAAAAGTTTGTAAAGGGTTATCTTACGATATTTCCTGCTAAAAACGCAAATGCAAAGTGGGTTTCGTCCATTTATTGTGACGGAAATCTGTCCTTTCAGACTCCTGAATCTTCCGTGGATGAGATCAAAGATTTCACAAGGTCTCATAACGGACTTACTGTTGAAGCAGTCGCAGACGATGTGGTAAGAGTCGGGACCGGTGGTGAGATTGAAGGAAACAGTGATATTACAATAAAAGATGCAACAGTGTTCGCATATGCCGCAGCATCTGCTAAAGATTGTTTTTCATGCGGTATCCAATGTGATGATTCCTTAAAGATCAATTCGGGATACGTTGAAGCAGGGATAGAAAACGATGCTGAAACTGAAGATTCTATGGGAGTTGCCATACGAAGCGAGGGAAATATCACAATAGGAGAAAAAGCCTATGTCCAGGCAAACGGTGATATGTTTTTCTCAAATAACGGAGAGGGAATCATTTCTGTTACAGGGCAGATCATCGTAAACGGAGAGCTTGAGGCCTGGGGAAAAGGAAATACTGCCATTTACGCAGGCGGAACAGCTAATCCCTGTATCAAGCTTAACGGAAATGCGGTTTATATACCCACTGAAGGTATAGTTGACCAGAGCAAGCATACGATAACAGATCATAAAGGTAATGTTGCAGATCATGTATATATCAGAATGGGACATTACTGTGATACATGGGTAGGCGGCCGAAGGCTTGGTACCTGGGATTCAGACCTGTCAGACTATGTATCGCCGATGTATACAGCCAAAATGACCTTTGATCCCGAGCTTAATACGATCACCATGGAGAAAGTGGATGGTATAAGCTATTATAGCGGCGGCCCCAGCGAACCCAGCGGTCAGCCTCTGATACATACAACAAAACCTATCATAATCCGTGGAGATGCAAAGCTTTCGGGCTCAAACAGGATAATATCATCGATCAAGGCGGATGTCGTTCTGCAGGGCCAGTTTGAACTGACATCTGCTAATGATAAGCCCATATATGTAGGAGGTGCAGAGCTTACCATAGAAGGAAATAAAACCGGAGTTAAAGCCGTGAGCAAAAAAGATACAGCTATATATGCCGGAACTACTAACAGCGGGCTTGTTATTGACGGGGCGGTAGTGTCAGCCACCGGAGTCAGACATGGTATTTACTGCGATGGTAATATCGAGATAAACGGCGGTGAAGTTACCGCAAAGACAAGCGGTTCCGGAAGTGAAGATTATGCCATCATTGCCTTTGGGAATAATTCAAGTAAGATCAACGAGATAAAGCTAAAGAAAGGTCTTGATGTTGTTACACCTGACGGAGGCCAGGTAAAGAATTATAAAAATTCCTCTAACAAAGATATTTCAACGATCGTGGATAAGAACGGATATATTGCCAAAGATGTTAAGATCGCCGAAAAGAAGTACGATCTGTGGCTTGGCAATACCCAGGTTACTTCAGTAAACAAGGGAGATATCCTTGGTGACGGAAAGGCAAGTTATGATCCCGGTACCAATACACTGAATCTTGACGGAGTTACATCTATCACAGGTAAACAGTCTGTTACCGGTATCGGTGATGTGCTGATCTATTCAAAGAAAGCGCTGAATATAAAAGGTAGTGCGGATATCAGTACAGATTACGTTGCTATAGCTGTAAACGGTGGCAGCAATACGGATATAACCTCTATCGAAGGCAGATTTACTTTTAACAGCACTGTAGCTTTAGGAGCGGTTTTCTCTAAAGGTATCCTGCATATAAAGGGATCAGATACAAAGTTTACTGCGAAAACCCAGGGGATATGTGTAGACTGTTATGCGGTAGCTGTTATAGATGCTAAAGTGGATCTTACTTCCGAGAAAAACTGCGCACTCAGTGCTACGGCGGCTCTTGGGCTTGATAATTGTGATCTGACAGCCAAAGGTGATCAGATAGCTGTTATTGTGCTGAAAACCGGGTCAAATGTATTTACCTGGAGCGATAATATGGAGATCATCGAACCTAAAGGCGGGAAAAAAGCAGAGGAATCCGGCAATACCATTATCAAGGATGCGGACGGTAATTTCGCTGATAAGGTACGTATCGCAGACCGCTCAAAGAGTTTCGGATCTCCCATGAATCCCGTTCCCGAAGGACTTGATGAAGCTACAGCACTTACGCTGGTAAAGGGACAGAGCTTTACCATGCCCGGAAGCGGCTGGAAGCCGGTTGATAATAAGGTTGATAAGAAATACGTATCTTTAAGTAAAAAAGGCAAACTTAAAGCAAAGAAGGTTACTGAAATCGGCAAGCCGGCAAAGATAACCGACGGAAACCGCACAATTGAGATAACTATAGTGCAGCCTGCATTCAGTGATAAAAAGCCGCTTAAGCTGGAGGCACGTGGAACGCTGGAAATAGTTTCTCTTGGTTTTAATGCCGGAAACGATGATCTTCCCGTATGGTTTTCAAGCAGTAAGCCGGATGTTGTAGCGGTATATGGTGACGGAACCGTATGGGCTATGACTGCAGGCAACTCCACGATAACCGCATATGTAAACGGAAAGGCATACACAAGGAAGGTTAAGGTTACTGAACCTGAACCTTTAAAAATTCGTTTTATCCATGCAACGGTTAATGTTAATAAGACTCTTAAGGTCAAGGGCTTTAAGGTGGCTGAATGGACTGTGTCGGATCCGGATAAGAATAAACTATTGATCAAAAAGACTTCGGTCAAGCCTCTTATGACAGGAAGTTACAATCTGACAGGTTGGGATAAGAACGGTGCTGCTATATGCGGAGTAACACTTATAGTGGAAAACCCGTTTATCACCAGTTCGGTAATTAAAGAGACGAAACCGAATTCGAATAAATACCAGCTCAACACGGATGCGGGAAGCATGGTATATCTTACATTTGACTATATGGAAGATCTTGTGACCTTTAAGTCCAGCAACGGAGAAGTGGCGTATGCGGATTACAATAAAGACGGGAAGCTTGTTTTATATGCCCAGAGCAAAGGAAAGTGCAAACTTACAGCGAAGATCAACGGAAAGACCATAACCATCAATGTGAAAGTTGACTGACAAAGCAAACAGGCCGGGGAGAGATCCCCGGTCTGTTTATAACAGTAATGAAGAGGGGACGTGCTAATTGGCACGCTTTTATGGCTCATATAATCTTGCACTTGCAGACTATGGGGGGTATGATGTAATATGTAATTTTTTTCATTATCTATAACGAAGGAGGGAATCATGAAGAAATTACAAAAGTTTCTGGCAATGATGCTGACGGTGGTAATGTGCGTCGGCACGCTCGCGGATACCGGGCTTACGGTGTTTGCAGCGGATGAAGAGGATGACGCGGTAGCTGAAGATGCCGCAGATGAGGAGGGAACCTCGGAAGAAACTGTTGTACCTGCAAAAGAGCAGGCAGAGGAGGATGAAGATCCTGTTGCCGGTGAGCCTGCTGATGACGGCGCGGTGACTAAGCTTGTCGTTAACGGCACGAGTATGCTGGGGATCAAAGCCGGACATTTTCTTAAGCCTAATGGTGAACAGTATAGTGGAAGTATCGCTGAGGCTATGCAAAAGCCGTATATGTACTACGATAAAGAAGAAGGCATACTTCAGCTTCATGATATAACGCTTGACGGTAAATATGGCTTTTTGAATGATGGTGTATGCTCAACAGGTATCGAGTTTGCAGGTGACAAACTGATCGTTGAGGTTATCGGAGAGTGCCTGATAGAACAGGAAGGCGTTGCCGGAGAAGATGCTTACGGTATCAATGCAGATGGCGATCTGACCATCCGTAATACCCTAAAGGATGAAAAAGCAGT
>JAEEKN010000391.1 GCA_016282435.1 Lachnospiraceae bacterium
CTTTCCGATCCAGTGTCTCTGCATATCCTTTGTGGACTCGGGCCAGTCGACCTCATTTAATCCTTCAAGAAGTTTCTCAGCAAATGCCGGCTGATCGATAACCCACTGCTTCATGTTCTTACGAACTACAGGGAATCCGCCACGCTCTGACTTTCCGTCTATGACCTCATCATTTGAAAGTACGGTGCCGAGCTCTTCACACCAGTTTACGGGCATGTCAATATACTTTGCATAACCGTCGAGATAAAGCTGCTTAAAAATCCACTGTGTCCAGTGATAGAACTTGGGATCCGAAGTAGCTACAAGCTTGCTCCAGTCATAATCAAATCCCAGCTCCTTAAGCTGCTTCGAGAATGTCTTTATATTTTCTGAAGTAAAACCCTCAGGATGATGTCCTGTATTTATAGCATACTGTTCAGCAGGAAGTCCGAACGAGTCATAACCCATGGGATGCAGAACATTATACCCCTGCATTCTCTTCATACGTGATACTATGTCTGTAGCGGTATAACCTTCAGGATGTCCTGCATGAAGACCTACACCTGAAGGATAGGGGAACATATCAAGTGCGTAGAACTTAGGCTTGCTAAAATCCCATACATCTGTCTTAAACGTTTCATGCTCACTCCAATAGGTTTGCCACTTAGGCTCAACAATCTTCGGATCATATACTCTTTCCATAACAACTTTCCTTCTTTCTTTTACTGTAAAAATGTATTACACTATTTTTCCATATTATCCTAAATACCAAAAATTTGCAAGGGATTTTTTGCAAAAAGAACCAATCCCATTGACACTTATTGATTTAGATGATATTATCAAGTAATGCCGAACACATAAAACCGGTGTAAAAAATTGTAACAAGAGTCATCACAGGAGCCGTATTATAATGAAATTCGAGAAAAGCAATAAGAATTTTAATAAAAGAGGAAATACAGTCCGGAAATATCCGGTCAAGAAAAACATTAAGCCTGCCGAGCCCGGAATAAAAGATATCCGTGAGTCACTTCCTGATCCCGCCGAGATAAAAGAGCTTTTAGGAGTAGTATCTTCTTTTAAAATAGAAAAACTGACTCCCATAGGAGCCTTTTTATCACCATGCACCCCTTTAGTACAAGGGACGGAATCGGAAAAATACAGGATTCTGCTTCCCAAAAACGAATTTGAAGGAAAGGAACTCTCAAAGGACAGTACATTAGACGCATTTTTATACCTTGATTCCGAAGACCGGCCCATAGCTACACTGAAAACTCCTGCCCTCTCCATCGGAGGACTAGCCGTTCTCAAATGTACCCAGGTTACTCAGCTCGGTGCATTCCTTGACTGGGGACTGATGAAGGACCTCTTTCTCCCTTTTAAGGAGCAGACCTTTAAGGTCAAGCCCGGTCAGGAAATCCTGGTCACTTTGTATATTGATAAAAGCAGCCGTCTGTGCGCATCCATGAAAGTATATAAGGTACTGAAAACAGACTCTCCCTACAAATCCAACGACCATGTCACGGGAATAGTGTATGAACTGTCAGACCTGCACGGTGCGTATGTAGCTGTAGACGATCTGTACTCTGCCATGATTCCTGTAAGGGAGCTTGTGAGCAAAGTAAGAATAGGTGACCGCCCCGATTTAAGAGTTTCAAAAGTGCTTCCCGACGGTAAACTGGAACTGTCCATGCGCGAGCCCGGTTATCTCCAGATAAACGACGACTGTGACAGGATCCTGAAAGAACTGCAGGCTTCCTCAAGAGGCTTTTTACCTTATCACGACAAAACTGAAAGCCTGATATTAAAAAACAAATTCAACATGTCCAAAAATGCCTTTAAGCGTGCCATAGGCCATCTGTATAAACAGGGACTGATAGAAATACAAGAAGACGGCATTTCACTGGTCAGTAAATAAATAATTCAAAAGGGATAAATATAATGAAAATGACAGATAAGCTCATAAAGAAAACCGTTTTTCTGCTACTGGCGGCATTTATTCTTGTTTCCGTCTGTTCATGTACCAAAAAAGAAAATAAAGATAACAACGCTCAAAACAATACCGTCACCGATAGTGGAAACACATCGACCCCTGCTCCAAAGGTAGACCCGTCCTCGGTTCAAAGTCAATCCGACCCCGATTCCGGCGAAATTCCGGACACCACGGTTACAACAGCTTCTCCGATAGCAACAGTTTCTCCCGAAACAACCGATACGCCTGCAGTAACTGAGGATATTCCTTCCTCCTCTCCGGATGATGAAACCATACCTACAGACCCCGGGCAAGAGAGGGATAAATTTGACAGAAACGAATACCGTGAAAAAAGCTATCTTATCTGGCTTCCTCCTTTTTCGTCCGGTGTTTTTTCCGGACAGAATTCAGAAGGAACCTTTGACTATGCGACATTCACCCAAGTAACCTCTGAAGAAGCCAAAAATTACATCGAGGAGTTAAAAACAGCCGGTTTTACCGATATCATTTCGGAAAGTTATTCTTCCGACACGATGGTATTTGAAGCCTTAAACAATAAATCCTGGCAGGTAAAACTTAAGTTATCGGACAATACTCTGATTCTCGGTTCCGGATTCGAAGACCGTGAATCCGAAGAAGATAAAGCCGAAACCATGTATTCAACCACAATGCTCCAGTATCTTCCACGGTTCACAAAAGGAACCTATCTGTCTTCCGACACACAGAATGACAACACCATGTATTCGCAAATAATCTACACAGGTGTAACTAAAGATGATGCTATCGAATATATCAACGAAGTAAAAGCCAAAGGATACATCTACGGAGTCGATGAAGGAGACTTTTCAGACAGTATCTGGTATATGGCCTTGAACGAAGAAAGCTTTGAATGCCGCGTTGAATTCAACGGAAATGAAATCCTGATAGGCTGCGGTTATTTAGACGAAGAATAAAAAATAAGTGCTGTGGTAAACTCCACAGCACTTTGTTTTATTCAAGTATGCCCGATCCGATCAGTCTTCTGGTAATCTCAAACACATAGTTGATTTTTTCCGTGATCTCGTCGAAATTCTCGACATGGTCAAATTTTTCAACATCAAGACCTCGTTTCTGAACCATTGGAGACTCATCGATCCTGTTATTTATAACATCGATAAATTCGTTAAAGAGACAAAGTTTATCCTCATGTGTGAGCAATTCTCCCTTTCCCCTGTCCTGCATGATAAGAAGGAGACACTCTTCTACTCTGTCAAGCAGATCAATTCCGAAGCCCTTACCCTGATTAAGGGTAACGATCAATCTGTCAATCGACGGCATCATGTTCAGGTAGCTTTTAACTGTTTCCGTAAAGTTGTATGTAGAAAAACCCTTATTATCAAGTCCTATGTCTTTCACATCAACAGGGATAAGTCTGTCGTATATAAATGACGAAACAGCATCCGCACCGCTATACTTCAGAAGATAATAAACTACTGACTTCTCTCTTTCAGTGAATATTTCCACGATATCCTGGGATCTGATGCTAAAATCACTGGTAATCTCTATGTCTTTTGAAATGGTACCTGCAGGTTTCTCCTGCTTTTCAAAAACAGCAACCACGAGATCATCGATATCCGCGCCTGTAATATCAAAGAAAACATCCACAAGTTCCTCAGAATACTCTGTTTCCGCAACTGTCTTGATAACTCCGACAGCCGGAGATAAAACTATCGCACATGTAATCAGAGATACCACGAATCCCAAAACTCCTCCAAGAACACTTGAAAGTTTAGACTTCTTTGTAAGAAGCATTGACAAAGATTTCTTTCTTTTCAGTTTCTTGCCGGGAAGTTCAGGATCTTCCTCCAACCCCTGTTCCCTTGCCAGACTTTCGAATCCGTCCTCGGATAATGCTGCTATAGTCTCAAATCCGTCACCGCCACCTGCAGCTTCATTTTCCGTATCTTCTGTAACGTTATCCTCGATAGCACTTTCGTTCTGAGTTCCCTGAGCTATAAGTTCAAGTCCGTCCGTTACATCCATATTTTCTGTAGGTTCAACGGTCTCTGCCTGTTCTGCAGGCTCAGGTTCTTTTGGATGGATGCCGAATGTTCCAAAACCCTCATCCTGTTCTTCGGTATTATCTACAGAAGGCGGGGCCGGAACAAACACCGGAGTCTCCTCATCTGATTCTTCAAAGTTCTCGATAGCTTTTACCGCATCTACAGCAGCATTATGAGCCTGAACCTTTTTTGCCGACTTTTTAATTAACATTTTAACCAGACAGTAGATAAGCCATGTGACAAGTTTAGCAATCAGGAACAATCCGACAAAAACAACCGGAACCATAAACGAAACCATGGTTCCCGTAAGATGAGTTCCCACTGCTTCAGTATTGGTCTTCAGGACATCCCCAAACATATCAAACGAAAACTGCTTCATGTTCGGTACTTTATCCATTTTGCACAACAGCCATACCGTTACAGGTCTTGCCAGTAAAAAACATATAATGGTACCGATAGTCCATATAATAAGTCTAACGACACTGAAACCAAAACCGCGGTGAATACCGACCAGAACATCTATCATAACAACTATGATTATCAGTGCCAAAAGAATCGTCGGAATCATTTTCCTTTAATCTCCCTGTTGACAATATATCCTCATAGCATCCCGATCAATATTCGGGCTCGATAAGCCCGTAAGTATTACCGCTTCTTTTATAAACAACATTGACCTTATCGGTCTCAGAATTCCTGAACACAAAGAAATTATGTCCGGTAAGTTCCATCTCAACACATGCCTCTTCGGGATCCATGGGTTTCATAGGGAACTTTTTGCTTCTGGTGATAACAATCTCCTCTTCATTTGCTTCTTCTGCAGCAAATGCCTCGCTCAGACCGTAATCACTCTGCTTCGAATCTATGATCTTGTTCTTATATTTCTTAATCTGTCTCTCAATGATCTCCTCAACCAGATCAATCGATACATACATATCGGTGCTCTCTTCTTCGGCACGGATAACGGTTCCTTTTATCGGTATGGTCACCTCAACCTTATGTTTGTCCTTCTTCTGAACGCTGAATGCTACACGTACTTCAGTCTCGGGCTTAAAATACTTTTCAAGCTTGCCAATCTTCTCGTAAATAGCATTTTTCAAACCTTCTGTAACATTAATATTCTTTCCAGTAATAATATAACGCATAAATTACCTCCGAAACATACAATATGATGTATACAGTATAACATTTTTTTTGCTTTTGAGCAAGCATTTTATTGCTATTCTTCAAAAAAAGTGAGCACTTTTTGTCAAACCTTCTTCTCCCTTTTAAAAATTCTTTTTATAAGGACTACGGGTTTTGTAACAATAAAACGGACCGGCCGGATGAAAAGCCATGTGCCCGTGAGCATACGATAACCCGGGTTCGTAGTTCTGATTATCTTTTTCTTTCTGTGCAGTTCTGTCATTATTCCCAGAAGCTGTTCCCTTTCCAGAGGTCCTTCTACCTGTACTTCGTTGTCCCCCACCATATATACGCCGTCTTTTTTTACCCGGCATACTCTGTGTATCACCAGCATCCCGGGATAAAGCAGTGCTTCCCGTGAACGTCTGAAGAGAAGCACATCCCCTCTTTTTACCTTTCTGTCGCCTAACGGTTCAACTATAACACTGTCCCGTCCCGGCACTATAGTGGGATACATACTGTTTCCCTGTGGATAAAACCCTACAGGTTTGCCTGACTTCAGAACTACATCTATGTTTACTTTTTCCTGCATATCTAGCCCACTCCCAAAAATCCCGTTTTCACCTAAATATTTTGCTCTGAAATATAGTCACGGATTGTTATACAGGCATTATCTTCCTTAGTACAATAGTATTTCTTTACAAAAGTATTTTTAACTATATCCGTCACCAGATCAAAAGTCGCATCCAGCATGTTCCTGTCCCATACCGAAGAAATCAGTCTTTGCTGAACCAGAAGTATCTTTTTTTCTTCCGAGAGGTCCTCAACACTGTTCAGGGATCCCCGTTTGAGAAGTATTATTCCGCCCAAAGGATAGGTAGCGGGATCATATGTTTCGGAACTTCCGCACCATGGTGTACCGTATACGTATGGGATATTATGTTCCATACCTATCAGGTTCAGATCTCCGTTTACATACGGTGTACTGTACAATCTGTTCCACATCTCGCAATGTGTCGATTTGCCGGTTCCCGAAGGAGCAGAAAACGCCCAGACCCTACCATTCCACAGTACCGAGCATGAATGAAGCATAACCTTTCCCTGTTTTAAGGCGTATATGAGAAACGCCATTCTTATGGCATGGAAAACGCCAAACTTCACGACATCCGACGGTCCGTCGCAATAGAATACCGCCCGAGTCCCTTCCTTTGTCATATGAAGTTCCTTTACTCCTTCTATGCCATAAAAGAAAAGCACATATTTAGACCGATACTCGAGCACGGTCAAATCCGTACAGTGGATCAGCGTTTTTACATCCCCCGTATCAAAATCTTCACTTCCGTTTGATGCATCATCCTCATCATAGTATACACCTTCCGGATAATCCTGTCCTTCACCGGCTTCATCGGTGTTTATGACATATATCCGCATAGCCTGTGAACCGTTTTCCGTATCATTTTCAGATCTGAAGTCTTCAAATGCAGCATCAAAATAGGATTCATCACCGAACATTTCAACCTGAAGTCCGCCTATTATAAAAGCCCCGTGTTTACGGAATGATTTCCTTTCGGCTGCATTCCCTGTCAGCCATTCGCATTCATATTCCGGCCCCGGTATGGGCTGCCCGTTTCTGCAATTGGCACAGCTGCATTTAAAAATGTTTTGGCTTCCGGCCAGCATACCCCGTTTTTTCAGGTCATCCACCAGTTTCATTA
>JAEEKN010000392.1 GCA_016282435.1 Lachnospiraceae bacterium
AACACACAAGCCGCCACCACAAGCAGTGCCGATATCAATATCTTTTTTTTCATCTTTCCTCCTCTAACTCCACGTTTCCCATATGCTCCCAGTGACAGCAGGGACACTTCTCCCTGTCACATCATTCCCCGTCACCCATAAGTTCCCAGAGTGCCGCCACATCCACATAGCAGCTCTCATTCCTTCTGATCGCCGGCGCTTCTGCTGACGTTACATCCGAGTCCTTTATATAAGAAGCAAGTTCAGTAAAACTCTTTATCTCTCCTGCGGCCATATTTGTATCCGCATCTTTTTTATCCCCGTATTCTTCGTAAAGTTCCTTTACTCCCAGTGCCGTTACTCTCCGGATCTTAAAATCCTCCGGCTCCTCTCCTGCCGAAAAGGACATGTAATACTCTATATCCCGTCCTAAAAGTTCGCTCACTATGAGCCTTCCGGCATCAAAAGCAGCATCGTTTCCGTAATAACCGTACAATTCCGAAAGCTTCACGGTCTGCGGCACCAAAACATTTCCGTTTGCCAAAGACCTGTACAGCGTTCCGGTCATGGTATAAGAGATATCGGTATCAAAATATATGAACTTCACCCTCATGCTCACCGTATCAAACAGCTCTACCGCTAGATCCGTCACCTTCCCCGTCTCATAATCCATCACATATATGAGGCTCATAGGTTTTAAGGAATTTACCGTCTTCTCACCGTTTACGAGCTTCTCCGACAGCCCGCTCTCCACTCCTACAGGTTTAAAAAGGCCTGCCTTTTCCGCATTGGCCTCCGCCTCCATGGTGATCTTGTCCGCCAGGTACCGCGCACCCTTATATCCGCCTACCGCCGCGAGCAGGCTTGAAAGAACTATCAGTGTTGTAAGTAATATACTGTTTTTCATAATCTTTTTAAACCCCGATTCGATTGACAACCCCCCAAAAAATATCTATAATGTGATGCTAAGGGCAAAAGTCCAAAAGCCGTTCAAGCTTGCTTGAAAAGGCTTTGAGACTTTCGACCGCCCAAACACCGAGAAGTAGCGATTTTCCTAGGAAAATCGCGGGATTCGAGGTGTTTGCAGGATTGCGAGAGTTGCTTGCAACGAAGCAATCCGTAGCATCACTCTATCCCAGGAGGTCACACATGAACAGAACCGTCATCATCACAGGAGCATCACGCGGTATCGGCAGGGCAATAGCCATACGTTTTGCCGCATCAGGCTGCAATGTAATCATAAACTCCGTAAACGGCGGAGAAAAGCTTGAAGAGACCGCCGAGCTCTGTCAAAAAGCATATCAAAAAGCGGTATCCCCGAACACTGCGGTAACTTCCTGTTCCACTCCTTCAGTACTCCCTATTCAGGGTGATGTTTCCGACCCTTCCTTTGTGAGAAAGCTCATCGCTGAAGCCCATGACCGGTTCGGACGTATCGACGTTCTGGTAAACAATGCCGGCATCTCTTTTGTAGGCCTCATTCAGGATACCGACGACCTCATCTGGCAGAAGATCATCAACACCAATCTCTCATCGGTCCACTACTGTACCCGTGAGGTCATCCCCCATATGTTAAAGGAAAAGCATGGTCACATTATAAATATCTCCTCTGTCTGGGGCAATATCGGCGCATCATGCGAAGCCGCATATTCCGCATCAAAAGGCGGTATAAACGCATATACAAAAGCAGCCGCAAAAGAACTGGCGCCTTCAGGTATTTCCGTAAACGCCATAGCCTGCGGCTGCATCGATACAGATATGAATAAATGTTTTTCTTCCGAAGACCTCACGCAGCTGGCGGAGGAGATTCCTGTTGGCCGGCTCGGCACTCCCGAAGAAATAGCTGAAATGGTATACTCTGTTTCAAATCTCCCCGAATACCTCACGGGGCAGATCATTACTGCCGACGGGGGCTGGACCTGATTATTTGTCTACCAGCCTCTCTATCAGCTTAGCTACCTTGTCAGCTGCTTTTCCGTTCTCTGTTACTCCTATATCGTCAAAGAATTCTCTCTGACGGGTCTTGTACTCTTCTTTATCATACCCAACGATATTATCATACAGTTCCCTCTCGTTATGAGCTATCGGGAACGGCAGTTTATCATATTCAAAATACATTCCGCGGGTATCATCATACTGTTCGGAATCGGTAGCGTACAGGAACACCGGCTTTTCCACATATGACATTTCAAACATACAGTTCGAATAATCCGTGATGAGCACATCAGCTGCTGCCATTATGGAATACAGATCGCTGAATTCGTTCCCGTCTATGATCCTCTCTTTTTCATCAAAATGCAGATATGCACCGTCGGCATGGTTCACTCTGGACATGGCGAGCGGATGGAATCTCGTGACAACCACAAACTTTCCGCCAAATCTTTCCTCCAGCGCGCTTATGATGCTTCCCGCTATCTCATTCGCTCTTCCGGTGCTTTCCGAAGAAGTATCCCTGTAAGTAGGGGCATACAGAGCTATGTTTATCCTCAGATGGTCCTTCTGCTCGTCACCTTCCTTGTGATTCTCCTTCATCTTGTATGCCTTGAGGAACGCCTCGTTGAGCAGACGCCTGAACACGGTTTCCGAAAGTCTCGAAAGCAGCTTCTCCCTCATGGCGCCAGCACTGAACCTTACCGGACGGATGAGCGGATCCATTCTGGCAGATCCGAAGCAGAATATCCTCTTTTTAAAACCGAACGCACGCCTGTAGAGTTCATTACAATACTCACTGTTCGAGATATAAATATCGGTCATATTGGTATCCCGAAGAGCATTCCTGATGTATTCGGGCGGCAGATAGTCCCTGCAGTCCAGTTCTATTCTTTTTAAAGGTAAACTGCCGTGCCATGTCTGGATATATATCTGATTCCTGCGCTTCTGGATATAGCTTTCCTTACGGTTGCAGTCCACCCATACTCCCGCCGTGGACAGCGCATATATCGCGGATTTGGTATTCGTGCGCAGGAATGTGATGCACGCAGCATCCTCATTCATTTCTTCTTTAAGCGGCGGCTTGTTTGTGATAAAATATACCTTTTCGGCGATGGCAGAATTTGACATCCCCGTTTTTTTCAGCAGCCTTACATAGCTTTCCGCAATCCACTTGGGGTTATCCCCATAGCCCCATACATTGCAGAATACCACTTTGTCCTTCTCAACAGGGAACATACTGAAAAGCTTGAATTCCCTTTCGATCACGAACTCCCTCATGTTACGGTATTTTTCGACCGCTCCCTCGGGAGCAATTTTTTTCATATCACTCCTGATGCTCAACTTTTCTCCTCCTCTAAAATCAAAGCTAAGCTTTCATAAACTTCATTGCAGCATTGTTCATCAAATTACCGCTTTCTTTAATGATTCCAGGAATTCTCCGGCTGTCCTCTCCCAGCTTAAGTCTTTAAGCACTTCACCGGCCTTCCTGTCCATCTCGCATAAAATCTCCGGATTCCCGATAGCTTTAAGCAGCAGCTCCGAAATATCTTTCTCCCCTATCTTCGTCAGCAGTGCCGTATCTTTTCCGAAGAAAAACGGATAACTTCCGTCACCGTATTCTATGACCGGAAGTCCCGCAGCATGCATTTCGTACGGTACCAGCGAGATATTGCTCATCGAGGCTACCATTCCGAAATCTGCTTTTCTGTACAGTTCCTTCATCTCCTCGCGGTTCAGCTGACCCAGGTTCCTCCCTCCCCGGGGACTGAATGTCTTCGCTTCTCCAAAATACAGAAGTTCAAGGTTTATACCATGCTCCGCGAGCTTAAGTGCCGTATTTTCCAGTACAAACGGTATCAGGTTCGGAAGCCTCTTCCCGTAAAACTTTAAATACACGGCTATTGTTATCTTCTTTTTATCCCTGTAGCTTTCAAAATCCCTTTCCTGTCTGGTGAATCCTTCACTGTCATACGGGAAACTTACCACGTCCAGTGTTTTTCCCTCTTTCCCGCATTCCTTATATATCTCACTTCTGTTCCACTCCCCCAGTGAGATCATATGAAGTCCCTGCTCGTAGGTGTTCCTGCACATCAGATATTCTTCACCGAACTTGTAAAAGAGCGGCTCATAATCCTGTACAAAATATGCTTTGTACGAATCCGTAAACTTTAGGGCAAACGATACCGTATCCCACGATGACGCCACCACCACATCGGGTGCCTTTATCTTTTCTCTTTTTATGGCCGCCAGATACCTGTTCACCGGGAATACCCTGCCCTTAAATCCCGGAAGGTTTGCCTCCGCGCAGATAGTCATCTCCTCCTGGGACTGTTCCTTGCACGATAGATAGCATACCTTTAATCCTTTTTTTTCAAGTTCCGTCCCCAGATGCAGTATAGAGGTCTGTCCTCCGTGAAACCTTACCATCCGGGTTATCAGGAAAGTAACCGTTCTGATCCTTTCGGGTCTTTTCTGCACGCATACGGAAGGATCATATTCTTCCAGCAGGCTGTTCAGTTTAAAGCTTTCAGCCTTATATGATGCATTATGTATGAGACTCAGTGTTCTTCTCTTCGTCTCACGGATTATCGCTTCGTTTCTGCTCATACTGCCTCCCTTCTCTTCCGATTTTCTCGTTAGTTGCGGGATGGTTCTGTGACCTGCCCTGCCAGCACATCGAGCACACGTTCTGCCGCATGCCCGTCATCATAACTGTTGAACCAGCATTTAAAATCCTTTATCCTGTTTTCAAATTCTTTGCGTCCCCCACTCCCGTTCTTATCGGGAGCGAACGCCTTCTTTATATCTTTTATCAGTACTTCTTCCGTCTGGGATATCGGTCCGGGAGCCACTTTCTCAAAGTCAAGATAGAATCCTCTTAAGGTGTCCCTGTACGATTCCAGATCGTAGCAGAAGAAAAACATGGGTCTCTCGAGTACCGAATAGTCAAAGAATACCGAACTGTAATCGGTGATCAGACCATCCGCTTTTAAATACAGTTTCCTGATATCGGTCTCATTCCCGCAGACCTTTACGAATCCGCTCTTTATACAGCTCTCGGGTATATCGCCTTTCCTTAGCTTTACCAGATAATGCAGTTTCACCACTATCTGGAAATCCTCGGACAGCTCCTTTTGCAGCTTCAAGAAATCAGGTCTTGCGGGGCATTTATAAAAGCCGTCTCCCAGATACTCATCATCCCGCCATGTGGGAGCATACAAAAGTACTTTTTTTCTTTTTCCCGTATCCCCCGGTGTTTCTTCCTGCTTCGCGAGTGCCAGTCTGTCATTTCTCGGATACCCGAGTTTTACTACAGGTCCCCTGTATCCGAAACATTTCGGGAATATTTCTTCGCAAAAATCATTCTGTGCCAGAAGATAGTCCCATTTCGCGGATTCTGCCAGTACCGAAGCCTTATAGCCGTTTATCTTCCTGCTCTCTCCGGCCATATTCATTCTTTCGATATCCAGTCCCAGTTTCTTTAACGGCGTGCCATGCCAGGTTTGAAAATATATATTTCCCTTCCTTTTTATGACATACGGTTCCTGTCTCGTATCAAATATCCACATTCCCGCAGTAGCCATGTGGAAATAATACCTTAAGCCTCCGTACCGGACTATTTTACAGCCCGTAGGGAGCATTGTTTTTCCGTATTTTTTTACGCCCTTAAAGAAATCTCCGTTAAATGCCCATATTTTTTTGTACTTCACAAACCGGGCATCCCCGAGCATTTTTTCAAATACTGCTCTCGGGTTTCCGGAGAAATTCCGTCCCATATTGCTCATGAACATTACTTTTTTCTTTTTCAAAGGAAATACATGAGCCATACCCCTGTACAGAAAAAGTAAACACATTTTCAGATACAGTTTTATATAATATTTTATCTTTTTTTTCATAGGTGCCGCACCTTAATCCATTGATCAGATTCCGAATACTTTCTTCACTATCCTCTCCGATGCATGTCCATCGTCGAGATAGCAGAATTTATCGCAGAATTCCTTGTATTTACCGGCATATTCCGCTTCCACCGCCTCTATGTTCTCCAATGCGTCCAGTACTTCCTCGTTTGTTTTAAGCAATGGTCCGGGGCAGCCTGTCGTCATATCAAAATAGAAGCCTCTAAGGACTCCCGCATACTTCTCCAGATCGTAAACATAGAAAAGTATAGGTCTCCTTAAGTTTGCGAAATCGAAAAATACCGAAGAATAATCGGTTATCAGTACATCGGATATAAGATAAAGCTCTCCTATATCGTTGTAACGGCTCTGATCCTGAACAAAGTCCGAATCCTCCTTCGGAATATTCAGATGATCCGCTATAAAATAATGCGTTCTTAAGATAAAGAAGTATTCATCTCTAAGCTTCTTCATCATATTCAGGTCAAGCGGAAGATCGAATTTATACTGTGCGGGTCCGTAGTAGTCATCATCTCTCCATGTAGGAGCATACAGAACCACTTTTTTGTCGAGCGGTATCCCCAGTTTTTCTTTTATCTTCCTGGCTCTTTCATCCCTGGTCTCTCCGTACAGAAGATCGTTTCTCGGATATCCGAGCTCGAGTATCCTCTCTTCCGGGAACAGGAAGCAGCTCTTGAAGCACTCTGTGGAGAATCTGTTGTCAGATATCAGATAATCCCACATACGTGACTGGTTGTATACCGTCATCTTGTACTTCGGGCTGGCAGAATATACATCCTCCATATCGAATACCAGCTTCTTTAACGGTGTTCCGTGCCAGCATTCCAGTAAAGTCACGCCCTCACGCTTCACATACCAAGAGGGCTGACGCATATTGGTGATCCATACCGAGCATCTTGCCACATAATAAAAGTACTTTAGGGAATTGAACTTCACCTGCTTATGCTTTCCCGGGATCTTTGCAGCCTTATTGTCTATCATCCAGATAAATTTTGCATCCTGCGGGATGATACTGCCGTTCCCTAGTTTACCTTCATCCCTCAGCCCCACCATATACTCATATATGTATCTGGGGCTGTCTCCGTAGCTTCTGCCGAGGAAACTTTCAAACAGTATGATATCCTTTTTTACGGACATCTTCCTGAATATTCTCTTGTATATATTCCATTTCCACTGCATCGGAGT
>JAEEKN010000393.1 GCA_016282435.1 Lachnospiraceae bacterium
ATCATGAAACGTCGTGGTAAGAAACGTGCCATCATTGCGATCGCCAGGATGATCCTTACTGCCGCCTATCAAATGCTGTCTACAGGCGAAGTGTGGAATCCTATTGATTTGTACAAAATTGATATGCCTGCCCCTCTCAGGGAAAAGCAGAAAGAGAAGGCTATCAAGCAAGCTAAGAAACTTTTAATCGCCGAGGGCATTGTTACAGAGGAACAACTCGCCTCGTAAAAGTTCTCGTCAAAAATCAACTTTGTCTCAAACGGCTATTTTTAGATAGCTTGTTTCGGTGCGCCAGTTATTGGCTGTCCTCTACTTTCTTTCACACTACTCCCCTAGATCAGTAATGTTCAGATATAGATCACCAATTGTTCGGATTCAGTAAATATAGTGCCGTCGGTTTGTATTCTTCCGGTACCCTGTCTACGTTCTTCTCCAGGATTTCATAAGGTCCTTCCGTATATGCCTCCAACAAATGAAACGCTTCCTCAACTATACCCATGTCATCATCAGTAACGGCTATTCTCTGCAAGAGTTCTATCAGCGGCTTTTGTATTGCTGACAGATCCTTCTTGTAGTATGGATCCATATACCAGTCCAGACAGTATAGTAGCCTTTCTTTGGCATGAATATCACTACCGGTCAATACTGCTTCTATAGCCCCTATTCCGGCTTTTATCGTATTAAATTCCGCTTCTCCGTAATGGCAATCAAACTCCTGACTCATTAATTCCTCCATAGAACAATACCCTACATTTGCACAAGAAAGGGATCCCCCTCTTATAAGTCTTCTGAAATGAATGGAAGCACATAGATTGGCTTTATGGCAAATGCATTTGTTCACTATAATTCTAACACAAAAATGTCATTTGTTCACTATTTTTTTCACGCAAAATTGTCATTTGTTCACCAAAATGAAGGACCGGCATCACCGTCTACAGGATTTCTTCATTATATATCCTTGTAGGTGACTCTATATATCAGAAGTCTATAATTGACATCTTTATATCCTCTCTTTCTTTTGTGACCAAAGTATAAAATAAAGGATGTGAATTTTTGTGCACATCCCAATATTCATTTTCAGACCATGTAGAAATGGGTGATTCGTTATGCTGAATAAGTGCTTCAAGTTTATCTAATGCTTCTCAGAAGCTGAAAGGTGAATACATTTCATGATCGCGGAACTGAAGTTATAACTAATGAGTTTTTCATATATCTCCTGAAATATAAAATCCTGCCTGAGAGAGTGGATACAGTTAACTCCGGAGACGTATTTGAGAAACCGATATGAAGTTTCAATCCCCCACCTGAGCCTATATATCTCCTTCATGTCCGAGATATTAAACTTTGATCCGGGAAGGTCAGTAATGAGATATTCGGATTCGCCGCCGGGCAGACTGAACTTGACCATACGCACAAGGAACCTGTCAAATCCTTTAGATCCGGCAGGGATGAAATCGTAATTCTGGTTATATCTGATGAAATGATAATTGCGGAGTTTCCTGCTCTCAGCATTGCGAACGCGGCCGATAAAGATATCGTCTTCGATATCAAAAGTATCTTTCTTATCGTATTCTTCGATAGTTAATATGTACGTATGCCAAGTCAGATTTGTTTAGCAAACGGTACTAGGTTATTAACCTCAACGTAATTGTTCTTTTTATAGAAATTATAAGCCGGTACATCCCGGTCCGTGAGCAGGAATATCTGTTTAAGACCCATTTCCTTTATGTTTTTTTCAATCTGTGCCAAGAAAAATGTTCCGGCACCGCTACCCTGACGATCGGTTTTGATACACAATTCGTTGATTATGTATTCTGTTCCCGTGTACCAGTGTTTTATATATCCCATAGATAGTCCGATTAGCTCATCGTCATCGTAAAGTCCGTATGTCAGTGAATAGCTCTGACCGCAGAGGTCTTCTATGTATAAGTCAAGCTGCTTACCATCAGACCAATCGTCGTTCCATGGCTCTCCTGTGAAAACACTCGTGAACAGTACTTTTATGGCTTCTTTATCACCTATCGATAGTCGTTTCAAATTCATGCATAATTCCTCTTTGTAAGTTATTTTCCCGTTCTTTCATATTTTTTACGGCGCTGCTCTCTATTGTTAGCTTCTGATGCTAAATTTAGATTTGCAAGCTTTGTAAACCGGCCAGTCTAATCTCATCCAATTGTTTCACACTCAATGTTCCTGCTCGGTAGAGTGCCAAATATTCATTCTCAATCGTCGAATCAAAAATAAGTAGGTCATCCGTATTAATCGTTACTGCAACCCCATTTTCTACAAGTATTTTAATCGGATGCGTTTTATAGTCTTTGACATATCCCAGCATAATGTTACTGCTTGGACAAATATTCAGCTGTATATGATTATCTGCCAGGAAACGCATAGTGTCTTTCGAAACAGACGAATTGATGCCATGATGAATTTCGGAAAGTCCAAGTATTTCTACTGCCTTTCTAACATCTTCAGCGGATCCGGTTTCACCCACGTGCATCTTCTTTACGAGATGATATTCTTCTGCCTTCCTGTATAACGGCAAAAATGCTTCAAACGGCTGGACATTTTCTCCCCCGCATATATCGATTGCCTTGAAATACCCGAGGCTGGTATATTGATCAATTCTTTCCGCTTCATAACCGGCATCACAGCATGACGGATATGTCAGCTCTGCTTCAAAAACGGTATCCGGACAATACGCCTCATGATATCCTTCGATAATTTTCTTGAAAGCTTCTACACTGCCTACCTGATCGATCTCAGCCGTGCCAAAATTTAAAACAAGTCTGGCGATATGATTGCGTTTTGCTTCTGCAAAAGCTCCCTCCCATCTGATCAGCATGTTTTCATACCCATCACATAAGGGCTTTATAAAAGATCTGAACCAGACCTGCATTCCATCCAGTCCATACAAAGCTTGCGGCGGTTCCGGCATTTCAATCCGAAGCCGCTCAGCAAGCCACTTTCTTCTGCATCCCTTTGTCGAGTGATTATGGAGATCACTTTTGGGAGCGGACAAAAGCTTATTTATGTCGTTTTCAGTCAATCCCTCACAAAATAAATTGCTCATTAATCCTCCTATTTGACGATGCAACCGTTTAGTCTATCTTTGCATAATCACCTCTCAGCATACCGTAAATGTTATAATCACAGTAGACCGAAACCATTTTGCCCTGCCGGATCGTTCCCTCTTTTATGAAGCCACACCGCTCCAACACTTTATTTGAGGCAATGTTCCTTACATCGGCACGTCCATTCAGCCG
>JAEEKN010000394.1 GCA_016282435.1 Lachnospiraceae bacterium
CTGTGATACCCTCTGGCGCTGAGAGAGTACTTATCAAACGCCTTTTCCATCAATGTCTTTTCTTCCGGTCCCAGAGGGCAGTATTCCGTAGTCATCTTGCCGGTCAGTTCCGAATTGAAGCTGATTGGCATACCCTTATACCGTTCAAGCTGAACATCACGGGCCCTCATAACTCTCTCCCGTATTTCGGCACTGGTCTCCGATTTTTTAGGAGAATTCAGCTCGTCATACTTTATCTCACTGACACTTACGCATAGATCGATCCTGTCTAATACAGGCTGGCTTATGCGCCTCTGATACTGTCTTATCTGGCGTTCGGTACAGTTGCACTTTGTTCTGTCGGGATAGTGTCCGCACGGACATGGATTCATGGATGCCGCGAGCATAAAACCCGCAGGATACGTATATGTTGCATTGAGTCTTGAAACCGTTACAAACCTGTCCTCGAGCGGCTGTCTTAACGCTTCTATGGCTTCCCTGCAAAATTCGGGCATCTCATCCAGGAAAAGAACACCATTTACCGCCAGACTTATCTCTCCGGGTTTGGGATTTGTGCCTCCGCCTATGAGCGAAGTCACGGTACAGGTGTGATGAGGCGACCTGAACGGTCTTCTCGTAATCAGATATTCTTCGTCGCTGAGCAGGCCTGCGACACTGTAGATTCTCGAGATTTCAAGACTTTCTTCAAAACTCATGTCGGGCATGATACCCGGGATCCTTCTCGCTATCATGGTCTTGCCCGACCCGGGAGGTCCCGAAAATAGGATGTTATGCTGACCCGATACCGCTATCTCAGCAGCACGTTTTGCAGCATCCTGTCCCGTAATATCGGAAAAATCTTCTGTAAATTCGGACGACGATACTTTTAGCATATCCTCCATACCGCATTCTTCGGGAACGAGCTCCCTCACACCCAGGATATACTCTATAAGTTCCACAATATCCGACACTCCGATGACCTTTACGCCATCTACCACCGCTCCTTCTTTTGCATTGCCTTTGGGGACTATAACAGTACCCACGCCTTCCGCTTTTGCGGCAATACAAATAGGAAGCACTCCGCTTATACGGTTTACTTTACCGTCCAGTCCGAGCTCTCCCACTATGAGCATATTTTCGAGGATTTCTTTTGGCAAAATCTCAGAAGCCGCCAGTACCGCCATCGCTATGGGCAGGTCAAATGCGGTCCCGGCCTTGCGTATATCGGCCGGAGATAGATTTACCGTGATATGCTTTGGTTTCAAAGCATAATTAGAATTTTTCAATGCTGTCTTAACTCTGTCCTTGGCCTCCTTTACCTCAGATGCGAGGAATCCGACCATAGTAAACAAGGGCAGCCCGTCACTCACGTCTGCCTCAACATTGATGACTTTCGCCTCGATACCGTATACCGAGGCACTTTTAACACTACTGTACATTTTGTCTCCTTCCTTGCTGAAGGGAAGGAGTGTAATAATATGGATTTTATATATAAAACGTAAACCGTTTTATTCGTGTTTAATGATCTTCTGGAGTTCGAGCATAAAAGTATCCACATCCTTAAACTCCCTGTATACAGATGCGAATCTGACATATGCTACCTGATCTATATGTCTTAACTTCTCCATGATCTTTTCGCCGATAAGAGTACTGGGAATCTCCCTCGATTCCGAAGCAAATATCTCGGTCTCGATCTCATCTATCATCTGATTTATGGTGTCTATCGATACGGGACGCTTGTGACACGAAGCCAGGATTCCTTTTTCTATCTTCTCACGCTTATACTGTTCCCTGATATTACCCTTTTTGATAACGATGGTAGGTATAGTCTCTATCTTCTCATAAGTGGTAAATCTTTTATCACAGTTATCGCACTGCCTTCTTCTCCTGATGGACAAACCGTCATCAGCAGGTCTGGAATCTATAACTCTGGTATCTTCTTTTCCGCAAAATGGACACTTCATACTAAACCCCTTTTATCTGTTATTTACCTTTAGTTACTATTCCCAGCCTGGTCAAAAAAACTCGTAAACCTCACGGCTTTACCGTGAGCCGCCGCTGTCGCGGCTTTTGTTTACTCGTTTGTTTTGCCCAGCCTTCACGCTCGATCTGTACAAAACGCAAATTTGCAAGCAAGCTTGCACTTTGCATTTGTGACAGATCGGCTGTGAATAGTAACTATAGATAAAATTATAATGAAATGAGATTTTTAGTCAAGCATTTTTTTATTTTTCATTTGAGAACATGAACATGCCTATTCCTGCCGCTATAGTCAGGTTCAGTGAATCCACATATTCGGTCTGTGGTATTATGATGCTGGTGCCGTACTTGAGGAATTTATCCGGAAGGCCCGTAGCCTCATTTCCGAACACCAGAGAAAAAAGTTCAGGCTTCGGACAGTCATTGACAGTAAGCGGCTTTTCACCATTCAGCATAAAAGTAAATATATCCCTCTCTCCGGCGTAAGCCATGTACTCCTCAAAAGAAGAGAACTTTTTATGTCTCAGTCTAAACAAAGACCCCATGGATGCTCTAACGGTTTTGGGATTAAATACATCCGCAGCCGGTTCAACTATACATATATCAAAAAAACCGAACCCTGCGGCGGTCCTGATAATGGTCCCAAGATTCCCCATGTCAGAAGGATTTACCAGAACAAGATGCGGTCTTTTATTATCAAGTTCCTGTATATATTTCTTAAAAATTCCCGTAACAAATACATTACCCTTGTCACTCAGTTTGTTTATCAGCTTGTCGTTAACGGTCAACCTGATATTTTTCTCCAGACACCTTTTCTCCAGTTTATCCATATCTGTAAAAGATGCACTGCATACCACTTCCTCCACTATATCAGGTCTGGCATCAAGCAGTTCAAACGTCGGAAATGCGCCCAGAGTATATGAGTAGTCAAAGTCTTTTTTATAATTTTTTATTTCCATGTGTATTTCCTGATATTGCTAATCTCCTTGCTAAGATATATCTGTTTCATCCAAAACAGATATATTCATTAACGTGTATCTTTTTTATGCCTTTTCCAGATCACATCATATCACGTTTATTCCGGTTCTTTATTTTCAAAGCATTTATGGTTCTGGCTATCGACAGCTGCGTCTTCATAAAATCCTGTCTGGCTTTTCTCTCTTCTTCTTCTATTCTGGCTTCTTCCTGTTTCCTTAACTCGAGTTCCTTTTCCCAGTTCTCGGGTTCGGCAGCCAGGTCGCAGAGGAGCCTCGCATCATTTTTTGAGATATCAAACATCCCCTTTGATACCATGCACTTTTTTTCTTCCCCCGAAGGAAGTGTATATTTCACCATGCCATCACCTATGACCGCGGTCATAGCCGGATGATGCGCCATGATTCCTATCATACCGTCACTTATGGGGAGCACCAGTGACAGGCAGTCACCGGTATAAAACAGTTCCCTGGGTGACAATATCTCCAAATGAAATGTATCCATATCTTTATCCCTTGTTATATCTATTCACAAAGCCTTTTTCTCTGTAGACACAGTAGCTAAACGCTCTCCTTGTCTCATCTGTACCGCCACATTATTTCTCAGTAGCTGACATCTCAGCAGCCTTCTTCTTCACATCATCTATGGTTCCGACATTAAAGAACGCTGTCTCGGGATATTCATCCATCTCTCCGTCCAGGATTGCCTTGAATCCGCGAAGCGTCTCTTCAAGAGGGACATACACACCGGTAACACCGGTAAATTTCTCGGCTACGCTGAACGGCTGTGACAGGAAACGCTGTATTTTTCTGGCTCTGTACACTACCAGTTTATCTTCGTCGCCCAACTCATCCATTCCGAGGATTGCTATGATATCCTGAAGCTCTTTATAGTGCTGAAGAGTTTCCTGTGTACGTCTGGCAATATTATAATGCTCCTCACCCACAGTTTCGGGTTCCAGGATTCTCGATGAAGATTCAAGCGGATCGACTGCGGGATAGATACCCATTTCCGCTACTTTACGGCTCAGAACCGTAGTCGCATCGAGATGGGCAAATGTAGTCGCAGGAGCAGGATCCGTCAGATCATCGGCAGGAACATATACCGCCTGAACCGAAGTAACGGAACCGTTTACCGTAGAAGCGATCCTCTCCTCAAGTTCGCCGAGTTCATTTGCCAGAGTCGGCTGATATCCAACTGCGGAAGGCATACGTCCGAGAAGCGTGGACACCTCGCTTCCTGCCTGTATGAAACGGAAAATATTATCGATAAAGAGAAGCACCTCTTTGTGCGATACATCTCTGAAATGTTCCGCCATTCTGAGTCCCGTAAGAGCCACTCTCATACGAACGCCGGGAGCCTCATTCATCTGTCCGAAAACAAGCGCTGTTTTTTCTATAACACCGCTCTCCTGCATCTCCGTCCAGAGATCGTTACCTTCTCTGCTTCTCTCTCCTACACCGGTAAACACAGAATATCCACCGTGTTCCGTAGCTATATTGTGGATCAGCTCCTGAATCAGAACCGTTTTTCCTACTCCCGCACCTCCGAACAGACCTATCTTTCCGCCTTTTGCGTAGGGTGCGAGCAGATCTATAACCTTTATACCGGTCTCCAGCATCTCTTCGGTGTTCTTTCTCAATGCATAGCTCGGAGCCGGCTGATAAATACTGGCTCTTCCCATTTCAAGAGGTATGGGATCCTTCCCGTCTATCGTATTGCCCAGAGCATCGAAAAGCCTTCCCAGGACACACTCTCCCACCGGTACCGATACAGGCGCGCCGGTAGCTATGCACTTCATTCCGCGGTGAAGTCCCTCAGAAGGACCAAGCATTATACAGCGGACCATACCCCTGCTTATATGCTGGGCTACCTCCATGTTTCTTCTGCCGTCCGGTAATTCCACATACAGTTCTTCCCTGATCTTCGGAAGCTCGCTTCTGTCGAACTGAACATCGACAACAGGCCCGTTTACACCCTCTACGGTACCTGTGACCGTTTTCTTTTCTTCTTTTAGTTCCTCTCTATTTTCGGACATAATTCCTCCCGTAATGTGACACCTGGGACGGTTCTCTTTGTCACATTCATGATTTTTTCTTGCGTAATGCCTTGCCGCCCGATGCAAGCTCGGTCATTTCCCTGGTAATGGCGGCCTGACGTATTCCGTTATACTCTATCTTTAATCTCTTTAAAATATCCTCAGCATTATCCCCTGCCGTCTTCATAGCTGACATTCTCGCATCCTGTTCACTGCAGTAGCTGTCAACCAGAGCACTGTAAATAAAACCCGTTATCAGGCTTGGTACTATACCGTTCAGGACGCTTATCGGATCCGGATAATACTCTTTTCCAAACGAAATATCAAAATCGTTCGAATCATAAAACTTTGTCTTATCAAGCGGCAACAGGCAGTTTCTCTTACATTCCTCAGGCTTTCCCGCCATGTAATGGGTATAGATGATATCTATCTCATCCACTATATCACTGTCGTAATACCTTAAGAGCTCGTTCGTTATCTGCTTTGCCTTCCATATGGTGGGGAAAGATGCAGAA
Organism: Lachnospiraceae bacterium; assembly: GCA_016282435.1. GTDB lineage: Bacteria > Bacillota > Clostridia > Lachnospirales > Lachnospiraceae > RUG11977. The sequence goes on from JAEEKN010000394.1 coordinate 5,488, forward strand.
AATCTGAAATCCTCGGCTTTGGGGTATTTTTTATTCAAGAAATAATTCCAGCCATACTCCCCGACATTAAACAGGATCATATCCTCATGACGGTTCATAAGCTCTTCTGCCTTTTTTATGGCCACATGATTGTAACTACCTGAAAGTCCCTTATCCGATGTGATAAGAAGCAGGGCACGTCCCACTATTCCTTCCGGGTCCTGGTTCTTAAAATATCTGTTTGAATTTTCAGGGATATAATGGAGCAGTTCTCCTATTTCCTCCCTTACCGCCCTGAAATACGGCGTCGTCTTTTCTATCTCACGCCTTGCTTTTCTCATCTTTACGGAGGAGATCATATACATGGCATCAGTGACTTTTTTAGTTTCCGTAATACTGTTAATTCTGGTTTTTATTTCCGCTGCACCTGACATGATAACCTCCTTTCCTAAATTATTAGCTAATGTATTTTGTATAACAGTTGAACGCAGATGGTTTATAGAGCTTTTTTCTCGTCAAAGAATGTTTTAGCCGCCTTCAGCACCTTCTCATGCAGATCCTCGGAGTACAACTTTTTGTGCTCGATGCTGAGGCACAAAGATGCATTATCCTTCGTAAACCGCTCAAGAAGCTCTCCGGCTACCTTTGGTATCTCTTTGGCCGGTACATCAAGGAACATCTTCTCCCTCGCGCACATAAGAAGTATCACCTGTTCATAAAGCTTCAGAGGTGACTGATTCGGCTGTTTTAACAGCTGCATAAGTCCTGCGCCGTATTTTAACTGCGTAACCGTCTGGTCGTCGAGATCCGATCCAAACTGCGAGAATACCTGCATCTCTCTGTACTGAGCCAGATCCAGTCTCAGCGTTCCTACGGATTTCTTCATAACATTGGTCTGAGCCGCTGAACCTACACGGGATACAGAAAGTCCTACATTTACCGCAGGACGCTGTCCCGAATTGAACAGTTCGTTATCCAGGAATATCTGTCCGTCTGTAATGGATATGATATTGGTCGGTATATACGCGGAAACATCTCCCGCCTGTGTCTCAACTATCGGAAGCGCGGTCATACTGCCACCGCCCTGTTCGTCAGAGAGCTGTGCAGAGCGCTCCAGTAATCTTGAATGAAGATAGAATACATCTCCGGGATATGCCTCACGTCCGGGTGCTCTTTCAAGCAGCAGACTTATAGTACGGTATGCCACGGCATGCTTTGACAGATCGTCATAGATGATCAGGGTATCTCTTCCGTGATACATAAAATACTCTGCCACAGCACATCCCGCATACGGTGCTATATACTGCAAAGATGCCGAATCACTCGCGGGTGAGGATACTATGACGGTATAGTCCATGGCTCCGTTTTTCTTTAATGTGTTTACCACCTTCGCTACAGAGCTGGCCTTCTGACTGATGGCCACATAAACGCATACCACATCCTTTCCCTTCTGGTTCAGGATGGTATCTATGGCCACAGATGTCTTTCCCGTCTGCCTGTCACCTATGATAAGCTCACGTTGTCCGCGCCCTATCGGGAACATGGAATCGATGGCCAGTATTCCGGTCTCCATTGGAGAACATACCGATTTTCTGTCTATGATTCCGGGTGCGGGTCGTTCTATCGGATAATATCTTTTCGCACCTATATCCGGTCCGCCGTCTATGGGTTTACCAAGCGGATCTATCATTCTTCCGAGAATTTTATTGCTGATGGGGATACCTGCGGTTCGTTTGGTCCTTACCACTCTCTGTCCTTCGGTAATCTCAGAAGCATCACCAAAAAGCACTACACCTGTAGTACCATTTGTTCTTATATCCTGGACCATGCCCTTTACACCGCACTCAAACAGGACTATCTCGCCATACTCTACTTCTTTCAGGCCCACGATGACTGCGATACCGTCACCTACTGTCAGCACTTCACCTACCTGCTGTGAGCCCAGGTTCAACTTAAACCCTTTTATATCATCTTTTATCAATGAGATAATATTTGAAATCTTTTTCTCTTTGGGCAGCTTCTGTATAGAACGACGGAGCTGTCTGATCCTGCCCAGCGTGGTCCAGTCATAATTATCATCACCGACAAAAATGTTAAAACCGTCTTTTGCAGAAGGATCGTTCTTTATGACTATTTTAACCTCTCCGGCACCATACTTTTCCTGCATGATGGCGGCTATCGCCTTCTGCTGCTCCTCATCGGGCGGAACCACGCACCTGATTTCAACCTTTAAGGGCTGTTCCTCTTCAGTTTCTGTATTGTCTGTTATTACACCGTTATCTGCTCCGTCAGCATCTGTTTCCTTGCTTTCTGCGTCCGAAGCACCGGCCGAAACACCTTTCGCAGAAGCAGTTTTTGCCTTCTCGGCCTCTTCCGCTTCTTCTGCCAGTTTCAATAAATTTTCAAAGTTTTCTTCTATCATTGTGCATCCCTTACCATACTCTTTATGAATTCATCGTAAAGTTCATGTGTTCTGTCAGGAGTAGCATTCTCCTCCAAAAGCTTCTGAGCTGCTTCAACCACAAGTTCACCGATCTCAGTCTGTGCCGAGTCCAGAATATGAACTTTACGGTCTTCAGCTTCAGCTTCAGCTTCGGATATGATAGCCGATGCCTTCTCCTGTGCACTATTTAAATATTCCTTGGCAGATGCTGCAGTCTCGTTCTTAGCATTCATACGCATTTCCTCTATCTCAGCATCAACAGAAGAAAGCTTCTTTTCGTATTCTGCTTTAAGGTTTTTATTCTGTTCCAGACCTTCCGCCAATTCTTTTTCTTTATCTTCAAAGTACTTCTTTCTCTCTGCCATGAATTTCTGTACAGGCCTGAACAAAAGAAGTGTAAGCCCTCCTGCCAGTATCACAAAATTCAGCATATGGAGAAGTACCTGTGTAAAATCTATATTTAACGGCATTTCTATCCTTTCTGCATGTATGTCATACCCATTAAACTATACCTTTTCCTTTTAAGGCTTCTAATAGCATTAACCGGTATAAGCATCATACATTACAACATATTATATTTCTTGTTATAGAATCATAGGAGTTATACCCGTTAACGAAATTACAGTGCACCTCATCCGGCTGCTTCGCAGCCACCTTCCCCTCAAGAGGAAGGCTTTAAAGGAAAAGACATTCGTTAACAAGTATAACGCATACTCAAAGTACGAATATGATCAGAATAGCGATAACCAGTGCATAAATGATAGCTGTCTCTATAAATACCATACCAAGCATCATGGTAGAATTGATCTTACCTGCTATCTCAGGCTGACGAGCCATGGACTCAGTACTCTTTGCCACTGCGATACCCATACCTATAGCACCTGCCGCTGCCGCAAGACCTACTACTATACCTGCTGCCATAGCCTTTGATCCTGTGCTGTCTGCTGCTTCAGCTGTTTCTGCTGCTTCTTCAGCAGCCTGTACGCCTACATTGCCGCTTATAGCCAGAACACATGTAAATACAAGTAAAAATGCCATCACGCTCATAAAAATTGTTAATCTGTTTTTCTTCATTTTCTTATTCTCCATTATTATAATATTTTCTAAGTTTTCTCCAACCTCTTTATGTATGTTCAACCTTTTTCTTCGGTTCCACAGCTTCCCCGTAGAATGTCGAAGCCAGAGTCGCCAGGACGTATGTCTGGATCAAAGCATGCAGTGCCGTAAACAGAACACCGACCAGAACAGGAAGTACGAAGCTCAATGATATGTAGTGATATACCAGTTCCGTCACCAGAAGTCCGCTGAGCAATGCACCAAATAATCGGAAGCTCATGGAAATAGGAAGTGAGAAATCTTTTAAGACTTTCAGTCCTCCCTTTACACCGTTGCAAACGATTCCGCTCACGAGGATCACCGCATAAGTCAGGCATCCCATAGCAAGTGCTGCATTTATATCAGCTATAGGTGCCGGAAGCGCTACCGAAATCCCCTCCGTCGTCATCCATTGCATTCCAAACAGTTCAAACAATGTGCTAAAGAATATGTATACTCCCGCACTGAATATGTACGCCGCAATAAAACCGGTCTTATGCGGACTGTTCGCATGCGCCATATCATCAAAGAACTCTACCAGCTTCTCTATCACTATCTGGAACTTCCCCGGAATGTACTTGAACTTCGGTATAGCAAATATCCTGATGAGGAGTGCAGCTATCAGAAGTACCGCAGTCACCGTGTAGGCCGAGATTAGAGCCGGATTGACATCTATAAGCCCAAACAGGCTGATCTTGTTTTTATCATGAAGAACACCGTCCTTCATAACTTCCTTTATGCTCTCCGTCTCCCCCGGTGGTTCTCGAAACGCTATTATGAGTCCCAGAAGAGTGAATATCAGGACAAGCCATACAATTATGAATATTGCCCTGCGTTTTGAAATCTTTTTCATCACATTCGCCTTCTTTTCTTATATATTTCAACGTTGGCTTTAGTTTTTCGTAGTTTAAAAGAAGAATGTTCTCCTTCTATTTATCTCATAACAAAAGGCAGGTTAACAAAACCTGCCGATTATTATACACCTTTTGAAAATAAAATGCTACTATTATTTTTCTTTGTGGACTTTACTTTTTTGTTGAATATGTCAAAGTCACCTTGAAAACGCCTTCAGCGTTTCCTCGGTAACAAAACGATGCTTTGCATCTCATTTCAGTCGGGGCTTGAACCCCGCCTGAAACGAAGATCTCCCCCCACCTTCGCTACGCTAAGAGGTGGGGGATATCTTCTGTTTTGTTATATTGCAAACAGATAATGAAAACTGTGAAGAACCGGTTTCATCCGTTTCTTCACAGCTTTTTTCATGATATTCTTTCTCCGCCCTTAAATACTCCTTTTATATCCAGTTCTTTATCACAGATGATGAAGTCGGCATCATTTCCTTCCTGTATTTTTCCTTTTCTGTCATCTATTTTTATGCTTTTTGCAGGTATCAGCGAAGCGGCTTCTATAGCTTCATCGACGGGTACCCCGAAAGATACGGCTTTTTTCATACATTCAAAAAGATTAGCTGCCGACCCTGCCAGTGTCCCGTCACTGAGTCTGGCTTCTCCTTCCTTCACCACAACCTTCTGGCCTCCAAGTTCATATTCCCCATCGGGCATCCCACAGCATCGTATGGCGTCTGAGATCAGGCATATCCTGTGAGGAAAAAGCTTAAAAGCCATCTTTATAACAGCCGGATGAACATGTACCCCGTCACATATAAGCTCCACATAGACATCCTCACATTCGGCAGCTGCCCCTATCAGTCCGGGCTGTCTGTGATGAAGCCCCGGCATCCCGTTAAAGAGATGCGTAATATGATCGGCGCCTATATCAAATGCTTCTTTAGCCGCTGCATAGTCTGCATCGGTATGAGCCAGAGAAACCACAGTCCCCTCCCCGGTCACCTTCTCTATAAATCCTGCGGCCTGTTCCAGTTCGGGCGCGATATCCACTATGCGGAACAGCCCCCCGCATATCTATTGAAGTTTTTGGAAAGCCGCCACATCAGGTTTTTTCAAATACGAAGCATTCTGCGCTCCTTTACGCTTCGACGACAAAAAAGGACCTTCCATATGAATTCCCACAATATCGGCGTACTCCTTACAGGATGCCTTCTTTAATTCATCCGCATTTTTAAAGCACCTCTCAAGTTTGTCATATGGCAAAGTCATAGAGGTAGGCATGAAACTCGTTATTCCATGGGATAAAAGATACTTTCCCATATGTTTTAGTCCTTCTATATCCCCGTCGGAGAAGTCAAATCCTGAATTCCCGTGTGTATGAATATCTACAAGACCCGGGATCACCAATTTCTCCTCTACATCAACACCGGAATCATATTTCTTTTCTTCAAACGAAATACTCTTAAACCTACCGTTTTCGGTTTCAAAGCATCCAATCTTAAACCCCGACCCCTGCCGGTATATATTCGCATTATAATACAACATCTCGAACTCTCCCTGATTATTTATTCAACCCCGCATAAACAGGTAGTTAAATCTTAAATGCAACATTATCGAAGTATATATTGTTGAGTATAATATCATGCATGTTACTTTGTCAATATACGTTCTAAAGCAGTTTTTCATTTTTCACTTGCATTTTCCGAATAAAAGTTATAGAATCGGTAATGTTTGTTTTGAATACAGATTCTGCAGTAATTAAAAGGAAGGGTAAACGGTCATGACCTGGGTATTACTTGTTCTCGCATACGGACTTATAAAGGGTATGCGCGAAGTATTAAAGAAAAAAGCTCTCGAAAAGAACACAACTCTGGAGGTTCTTTTCCTCTATACATTTTTATCCTTCATATTCGTTCTGCCGGAAGCTGTCGGAGCATTTCACGAAGATTTCTCCACACTTATAGTAGTTGCATTTAAATCACTGGCGATCTTCCTTGCGTGGATATTCAGTTTCAACTCCATACGGTTTATTCCTATCAGCCTGTACGGTATACTTGACCTCTCACGAGTTCTGTTTGCCACACTTTTCGGCGTCCTGGTCATGAAAGAAACGCTGGGTACCGGCCAGTTACTGGGACTGTTTCTGGTAGCCTTGGGACTTCTCCTCTTAAAAGCAGATCCTCATAAAAAAATAGAAAAAAAGGATGACAAGAACATTCCTGCCATCCATGTTTTTCTGTTGTTTCTATCCTGTATGCTAAATTCCGTATCAGGAATCCTTGACAAAGTCCTGATGACCTATACCCCTATCTCAGACGGCCATCTTCAATTCTGGTATATGCTGTTTCTCGTTATCTACTATAGCCTGTACGTAGTTTTCACTCTGGTCATTTCCAAGCACAGAGCCAGACCCCGCAAAACTTCCTCAACCGAGGCTACAGCCGAAAAAGCTACAGTTTTCCATCTTAAGTCGGCTCTTAAAAACTACTGGATCTGGCTTCTTGCCATTCTCTTTGTCATAGCAGACAGATGTCTCTTTATAGCCAACGCCGACCCCGACAGTAAAGTCACAGTCATGACTCTTATAAAACAATCATGCTGTTTCATCACTATTCTGGCTGGCAAGTTTATATTTCACGAGAAAAAGATTCTCCACAAGCTCATCTGTGCCTGTGTTATCGTTGCAGGAATCGTTGTCTCGGTTCTGTTCCGCTGACTCTCCCTCGGCAGTATTCCGAACGTCTCAAAGCTTTTACTTCCCCCGGCCGCGTGAAGATCAGTCGGATTTTCCCTTTGAAAAACTGTCAACCATTTCCTGAAGCTCTATATATCTTTCCATTTTGTTTTCAATCGCTGCCTCGAGTTCTTCTTTTTCCTCTTGCAGCTGTAAAAGCCGTCCATAATTCGTGCTTGACTCGGATATCTCCTTTTCCAGTTTCTTACACCGATTTTCGAGTTCTTCTATCTCCGATTCTATATTATCGTACTCCTTTTGCTCTGAGAAAGAAAGCTTCGTCTTTTCACGCACTGTACGGTTCCTGTTTTTCGATGCGTTTTCAGACGGATCACCTGAAGAACCCGGCTTTTTAGAACCTCCGGGTACTTTATCAGATACACCCTTAACTGCATCCGGGCTATCTTTTTTCTTCCGGAAAATATAATCCGAATATCCGCCTTCACTTTGCAGAATGGTTCCGTTTCCTTCAAATGAAAAAATTCTGGTTACTACTCTGTCCAGAAAATACCTGTCATGACTAACCGTGATGATGATCCCCGGGAAACTGTCCAGATAATCCTCCAGGATTCTGAGTGTTTGTATATCGAGATCATTTGTAGGCTCATCAAGTATGATCACATTAGGTGCTTCCATCAGGACTCTTAACA
>JAEEKN010000395.1 GCA_016282435.1 Lachnospiraceae bacterium
AAACTGATTGACAAGACCCCGGGTTTGTGTTATAAAGAAAATGAAATAAAAAAGAAAGACGAGGTATTTTATGTTAAGCGTGGTAAGATAACCATTGCATGATCAGCTATGTACGACTTGATATGCTTTCGGCATAGCACGAGAATTGCAGTAAATTAAATTTAAGGTTGGCAGTGTTTACTGGTGGCTTTTTTAATTGCGCTTAATATCATGGACAAATACCTTGTTACCTGCAGGGATGGTTTGATGTGTAATATTTTATTGTTTTAAACCGTTACTGTATAATAAACTTTTGATTTTAGACCATGATATCTAAGTGTAAAGGTATCGTGGTTTTTTTGTGCGATAAACGAATGATTGTAAAAGAAAGGATGAAGAAAATGAATACAAACACTAATACAAGATGTGAAAAATACAGAAACTTTTTTACAAAAGAATATTTAATGGGACCTAACAGTTTAAGATTACTTGATGAAATGCTTGAGAAATATCCTTTAAAGGAAGGCAGCCGAATTATGGATCTGGGATGCGGGATGGGTATTACCAGTTTGTTTCTCGCAAAGGAAGCCGGGGTAAATGTATTTGCGACAGATCTTTGGATTTCGGCTACACAGAACGCTGAAAGTTTTAAGAAGTGGGGCGTTGATGACCGTATTATCCCTATACATGCAGATGCAAATGATATGCCCTATGCACATGAATACTTTGATGCAGTGGTGAGTATAGACGCATTCCATTACTTTGGTGCTAAAAAAGGAGTTTTTGAAGAGAAGGTTCTTCCATTCTTAAAAAAGGATGGGGTACTGGTAGTTGCTATGCCGGGACTAAAGGAAGAACTCACCGAGGGGCAGGCGGATATGATGCTGGAGTGGTTTGAAGGCAACAGAGACGATCTAGATACCTTCCATTCAAGAAAGTGGTGGAAGGACTTATTTGGCAACAGTGATGACTATGAGGTAGTCATGGATTTTGATCTTGAATGCTTCGATGAAGCCTGGAATGACTGGTTTGAATCCGGACATGAATACGGAATAAAAGATAAGGGTTATTTTGATAAAGGACTGGGAAAATACCTGTCATTTGTCGGTATTGTCATTCGCAGGGTACATTAAGACAATGACATAAAAATATGGAGAATTACAGAAATGAATACAGAGCAACAGATAGAAATTGACAAGATAAAAGATATGTGGGCAGGACTTGCTGTTACAGGCTCCGCTAAAGAGGAAATAGAGAATGTGTCTATATTCCTTGATGAATTAGAACTGAACAAAAATCTTCGTGATACCACTAACAGCAGGAAAATGATAGAAAACCTGGGAAATCCCCCGCTGCAGGATGTGACTGAGATCAGAGAGATACTGATGGAAGCAGGGAAAGGTGCCTGTCTTACTCCCTATCAGCTGGAACGTGTGGAAAAGGTACTTGTGGTAGTAGAGCGATTAAAGGATTACCTGACAAGAGGCAGGCAGTTTGAAAATCCTTTGGCTTACTACGATGAAAACCTTGATGAATTAAGAGATCTGCGGGAAGAGATATGCAGGCAGATCAGGTATGATGCGGTGGATGATCATGCTTCAAACGTGCTGTATGATGTGAGGACTGCGATCGCCCGGGCAGAGGAAGCGGTAAAGCAGAAAGCAGAACAGGTCATAAGGAACAATAAGGACTGCATGGCAGATACTTTCTACACCTTAAGGAACGGAAGGGTATGTGTTCCTGTGAAGAAGGAGTATCGTTTCAGAATACCCGGAAGTGTGATAGATAAATCTGCTACGGGTAATACTGTTTTTGTAGAACCTGCTGCACTTGCGAAATACTATGAGGAGCTGCAGCTACTGCGCGTGGAAGAGGAAAACGAGGTATACAGGATTCTTTATACTCTTTCTGCACTTGTATCAGATGCAGGCCCTGCCATGGAAGAAAATATGGGCATGATAGAAAAACTCGATTTCATCTTTTCCAAGGGCAAGCTGAGCATAGATCTGGACTGTACGGAACCAAAGATAAATCTGGACAGAAGGATAGTATTAAAAGAAGCAAGACACCCGCTGATGGACAGGAAAATAAATGTACCGCTAAATTTCGAACTGGGGACCGGTATGGGAAGCGATAAGGATTTGAATGCTGAAAAGAAAGCAATCCGTGGAATAGTCATCACCGGACCCAATACCGGAGGTAAGACGGTATCCATAAAGACGGTGATGTTGAACAGCTATATGGCTCAGTGCGGACTCCATGTACCTTGCAGGGAAGCAGATATCTGCATGAATTCCAACTATTTATGCGATATCGGTGACGGACAGAATCTTTCCAAAAACCTGTCTACTTTTTCGGCACATATAAAAAATGTACTTGAGATACTTCGGAAAGTAAACAGGGACAGTCTGGTCATCATGGATGAGCTCGGCTCAGGTACTGACCCTGCTGAAGGTATGGGTATTGCCACAGCGATTTTGGAAGAGTTAAGAAAAAGCGGAACAAACTTCCTTGTGACAACACATTATCCCGAGATCAAGGAATATGCAAAAAAACAGGAAGGAATCATAAATGCCCGAATGACTTTTGACCGCGAGACGCTGATGCCGACATATAAAATGGTAATAGGAGAAGCAGGTGAGAGCTGTGCATTTTATATCGCTGACCGCCTGGGAATGCCTGAGAGCATGCTGAAAACAGCTGTGGAGGCCGCTTATGGTAAGGAAGCTGTAAAGACTTATAGTTTTAGGAGCAACAAAGATGTTGAAAAAAGTGAAAACAGGAAAATCCGGAAGGATAAAAAACCGGTAAATGCTCCGAAACTAACAGCACAGTTTAAGATAGGTGACAGTGTAATGGTATCTCCCGACAAGAAGATAGGTATAGTCTGTGAACCGGAAAATGATAAAGGAGTACTCAGAGTCCAGATAGCCGGCCGAAAGATTTGGATCAATCATAAACGGGTAAAACTGCATGTAAGTGCGGATGAGTTATACCCGGAGGATTATGATTTTTCAATCATTTTTGATTCAGTGGAGAATCGTAAGATACGTCATGATATGGAACGCAAGTATACAGAAGACGTGATACTGACTGATGATGTATAGGAATCAAAGAGAATAAATTAATATTGTAAAAAAATACCCCTTGACTCGTACCTTGGGGCAGAGTTTATACTTTGTCTGCAAGGGAGGCAAGGGGTTATGTCTGTTTTATCAAAGTTGATAAAAGATAACAGGATACGCATAAGTTTAGCAGTAATGATGGCAGTAGTGGCCATTGTATGTCAGATGATATACAAGGTTTATATCGGGGAGCTGGTAAACAGAATAGAAAACAGGGAGGAGATCACGTCTTCTTTGGTTATGATCCTGGTATGCTTTGTAGCGATCAGTGCGGTGACTGTATTTCTAAAAAGTTATTTTGGAAGATTTGCTGCCGAAAGGATGGCACATTCTTTGAGGATGGGTTTTATAGGCAAAGTTTTGGAACGAAACCATAGTATTGATGATCATGCTGTGCCGGATGCCGGGGCAGTAATGTCAAAGGTACAGAATGAACTGTCACGTGCAGATGAATACCTGTCCAATACATTATTTGATATCACTGATATGCTGCTTACGGGTATACTTGTGTTTATCTTTCTGTTGTTCCAGAATATTCTTCTTACTTTTGTAATATTTGTTCCTACAGTACTGATACTCGGTTATGTAAAATGGTCCAGCGGGAAACTGTCGGGTATTGTATCTTCTGCATTAAAAGAAAAAGAGAAGATGAACAGGGTATCATACAGTCTGGTACAGGCATTTCCTGCGGTCAAAATATATGACGGTGATGAAATGTGCATCAGGACATATGAAAAAAGTCTGGAAAATTGGGGTAAACATGAAGCAGATATGGAAAAACTTAACGCATTGTATAATTCTCTTTCGGGTATAATGTCGAGAGTACCACTGCTTTTATTGCTTACAGTCGGCGGATACATGGTCTTAAAGGGGAGCATCACGTTGGGGACACTGATAGTATTTTTAAATATGCAGAGCAGCCTGACACAATCTATCATGAATCTTCCGAGCTGGATATCAGGGTTTAAGGTGTTTAAGACAAATCTTGAAAAATTGGAGGAGGTGTAGAATGATAGAATTAAAAGATGTTTCGTTTTCATACGATAATAAACTGATAATCAACAATCTTTCCTTAAATATAAAAAAGGGAGATAAAATCGGAATAATGGGAGAAAGCGGTTGCGGGAAAAGTACATTGTTAAGGCTTATGGCAGGACTCTATAGGACTGATAAGGGAACGGTTACCGTGGACGGCGAGTCAGATCCGCAGGATATAAGCAGAAAAGTATCTGTGGTTATGCAATCCCCCATGCTTTTACCTCTTTCCATATACGATAATATCACCATGGGGCATAAGTATCCTGACAGTCATGTGGAAAAGGTCGTAAAAATGGCGAGGCTATCCTCATGGATAGAGACTTTGCCCGAAGGGATACATACATATCTTGGAGACAGGGCAGATGAACTCTCGGGGGGACAGGCTCAGCGTATAGCAATAGCCAGAGCTATGTGTAAGAATTCAGAGGTGCTTTTACTCGATGAACCGGCATCGGCACTTGACAGTGAGAATTCCGCGTCGGTATTGGAAGCAATTATGGAGTATGCCACAGATAAAACGGTGGTGCATGTAACCCATCAGGCGAAACATCTGGAAGGATATACAAAGATTTATGTTTTAAGAAACGGGGAACTGGCATGAATAAAAAGGTTAGAAGACTATTAAAGGAAACAGGAATGACGCGGGACTTTATCATCATGATGATACTGCGTGCACCTTTTGACTTTTTGAATGCGGTGCTGGTTTCCAACATGCTTGAATCATTTATACGTATGGTAGAAAGAAAGGAAGAAGGAGCCCTTTTATCTAACTTTGGAATATTTCTGCTCTTTACAGTTTTGTTGTTCGGTTACAACATGTTTGTCTGGGCTTTTGTATCGATGAAGATAAATATCAGATTTATAAAGAAACTGCGAATGCGGGTATATAAATCTCTTTTGTCCCGAACCGGACAGGAGATGGAAGAATTGTCAGCCGGTGACTGGATCAGCAGACTGAACAGTGATATAGATAAGACTGATCTTTATCTTGTGGGACCTCTGAACTTTATGCACCTGCTGATAGCATCCGTTAATCTGTGCCTGTCATCGATGGTACTTTTTATAGTGAACCGGACCATGCTTGCAGTGGCGCTTATTATCATGCTTCCCTTCTTTTTCTTAAGCAACGTGGTGATCATAAAAAAGGTTCCTGTTTTCAAGAAAAAATCCAGGGAACACTATGCCCGGTTCACGAATTGGATGGAACCGGCTGTGAATTCCTCCGAGGCAATCAGAATATTCGAAGGAGAGGAACTGGTTAAAAGTAAAGCAGAAGAGGAAAGCCTGAAGATTATGAAAAACAATATGAAGGCACACAGCAGGATGGCTTTGGCATCCGGAATAAATACTTTTTCCGGAACTCTCGGATATTTCTTGCTTTTCTTCCTGGGAAATAGTATGATGGGTAGTGAGATAGAAGATTTTGGAAAAATGTTGAAGATAACCCAGTACCGGGGAGAGATGATGAAGAGCGTGATGATGACAAATACGTGTATCAGCAGGATGAAAGGAAATCTGCCCGCTGCAGAGAGGGTTGAAGAAGTACTGTGATCGGTGAAAATCAATCAAAGAACCGTCCCTGTGATTGAAAAAGGAGAAGATAATGGAGAAGGATCCGAGGTTTCAACTTTTAAAAATAGGCGAACTGGCTACGCTGTCCGGGGTATCTGTAAAGGCGCTTCGTGTTTATGAGAAGAAAAATGTGATAAGGCCGGTTGAGATAGATGAAGAGACAGGATACAGATATTATTCCGCAGATCAGCTAAAGCAGGTGGAAGCTCTTCTGGAACTTCAGGAAATGGGTTTTTCCCTGAGTGAAATATCAAAGCTTCTTTCGGGTGAATGCAGCAGGGATGATATGGTAGAGTTATTCGATGAAAAGGAAGCACGGCTGAAAGAACTTATATGGAAAACAGAAGCCAAGATTGATGAAGTCCGTGAACTGAAAAACAAAATGACAAACGGAGAGGAAGCCGAAAAACTAAAAGAAATGTCCGACGACGAAAGAGCCTGGTATCTGGCAAAACTAATAAAGGTGAGTGAGAATAATGTACGCCAGCTCTTAAGTGATGTTTTGTGGCTGTGACATATGAATATTTGACATATAGAGATGAAAATTTGCTATATCTTTTTTCCCTGTGATGTTCTATAATTAGAGATATAATAACAGAATTAATAAGGGGGAGAGGCAGATGTATAGCGTATATCTGGTAGATGATGATTCGTGGATACTCGAAGAACTTATCGAGATAGTTCCCTGGCTTGATTATGCGTTTGAAGTCATAGGCAGTTCCACCGATCCCCTGCGCGCAGTGGAAGAGATAGAAAAGTTGGCTCCGGATGTGGTTTTTTGTGATCTGAAGATGCCAAACATGGATGGAAATGAGCTTATCAAGACTCTTAAGGAAAAAGGCGTTACATCCGAGTTTGTCATGCTCTCTGCGTACGACAGCTTTGAAAATGTCCGCGCTTTTTTTCAGCAGACAGGATTCGACTATCTGCTAAAGCCCGTGAATAATGCGGATATCCAGATAGTTCTTGAGGGACTTGATGCCCGGCTTTCAAAAAGAGCACCTTTAAAGGATGAAAATGAAAAAGACAGCTTGACAGAAAATCCGGGATTTAATAAAATCATTTCATATATAAATGACCATTATGATGAAAAAATTACCTTGAACACTTTGGCGAAGCAGTTCGGTTTCAGTAAGGGATATATATGCGGGCTGTTTCAAAAGTATTTCAATAAATCACTGAATCTGTATCTTACCGAGAAGAGAATGGAGCTGGCCAAAGAACTTTTGCTTGATAAATCCATTCTTGTAAAGGATGTGGCTTACAGGACGGGATATGCCGATTATTATCATTTCTTTAAGGTATTTAAAAATCATTATGGAATATCACCCAAGGAATTGAGAGAATCGTGACGGAAAAGTTTATAACAGGAATAAAGAATAGCACAGAAAAAAGGAATGCGATGTACCTGCATATCTTTTTACTGTGCCTTTTTTTGTCTTTGGGTATAGCTTTTTGTACCGGGTGTTCTTCAAAAAAAGAAAAGGAAGTGCTTCGCATCGCTATTCCGTATTCGGATTTTGTACTTGATCCGAACACAAATTACTATATCAACTGGCTGGAAGAACAGACCGGGCTGGAGCTGGATATCAAGACCGTGAGACAGACCGGGAGTGAGGATTATCTGGAATCGCTTTTTGCTTCCGATGCGGATATGGATGTGGTAATGTTTGGAAACGGTTTCTCCGTAGATAAAGAAACCGTGGAAAAATACACGGCAACAGGGGACATATGCTCCGAAGCGGAGAAAGGAATATATTATAATTACGGAAGCTCTGCCTTAAGAGCGGCAGGGCAGATCCTGTGGATCAATTATGACTGGCTGAAAAAACTGGGAATGCAGGTTCCGGGAACCACAGTAGAACTGGAAGAGGTTCTGAGGGCATTTAAGAAGTATGACTGTAACGAGAACGGAAAAAACGATGAGATCCCTCTGGTAGGATCAAGAGACGGATATGCCTTTTCTCCTGTGGAACTTCTGCTCAATTCATATATTTATAATGATCCTTACCATTCAAGATTTCTGTTAAACGAAAAAAAGAATGAACAGTCCGCAGTGAGTGATGAATTCCGAAACGGATTGGCGTTTTGCAGAAAACTGTACAGTGAGGAACTGCTGGATTACGGGGTATATGACAGGGACCTTCATGATCTGATGGAACTGGTGAACAGTCCGGAGAATCTGGTGGGAGCATTCACTACGAATTCGATATCGGATGTTATATATTCCGGAAATCCGGAGATTATGGCAAGATTCATTCATGTAACGCCTCTGGCCGGACCAGGCGGGGAGAGAAATGCATTATACAGGATATATGAACCTCAGATAGGGGCGGTTATCCTTACAAGGAGTAAACATAAGGAATCTGCTGTTAAACTTCTTGAGCTTATGCTTTCTGAAGAAGCATCACTTATAGCGAGATTCGGGGAAAAGGGTACGGACTGGGATTTCTCTGACGGAAAAGATATAAGCGTTTATGGCAGTGTTTCCACCATAGTTACAAAAAACTATATATGGAACACCCTTCAGAACAAGCATCTGTGCGGTATCGGCCCCATGCGTGTTCCGGAGGAATACCTTTTGGGTGTTACCTGGAACGGTATAAATTCCGATGCGGAATATATAGACGGAAGATCACAGATGAGCTATGCGGAGTACCTGCCGGAATTTAAGGAGGCACATGAGTATAACGAAGAAGTTTCAAATTATATTGACAGGGCTATGAAAGCATTTGTTACAGGAGAAAAAGATATATGGAGCGATGTGGAATGGGAAGAATACAAAAAAGGTCTGCAGGATTGTTTGTCATCCTTGCGGTGATGATAATATCATGTGTGTGCTGTACGGGAAAAGAGTCTGAGAAAAAAGAGAATATTGAGGACAAGTGGCTGCAATCGGCAAATCTTGAGGCGCAGGAAAGCCCGGAGGAGCTGTATAAAAAGGCTTTGGGAGAAGATATTTTGATAGTCTATACGGTATCTACCAGAATAGCCGAGGTGAAGGACTATTTTGAGGCCGATTATCCGGGGCTGTCCGTAGAGGTTAGGGATATCAGGAGCACAAACCTGGTCGAGGAAGTGGAGAAGAACTATAAAAACGGTGGATCTGACTGCGATGTGGTACTGTGCAATGACAACAGCGGGGATTATAAGACCAAACTTCTTGATACAGGTATAGTGGTTCAGTATATTCCGTGGGATATAAAAGAACATATGAAAGAAGGTCTTACGGACGGGATTTATTCATTTGTAAATGAAGCGGAGATCCTGTTTTATAACTCGTCAAAGTATGAATCGTCTCCGATTAAGAATATCTGGGAACTGACAGATACGAAGTATAGCGGTAAAATATATATGCCAAACCCTTTAAGATCTTTTTCTACATATGCTTTTTGTGTATCCCTTTTTCAGCACGAAGAAGAGATGAAAAAAGCATACGAAGAGTATTATGGGAAAACGTATACTGACACGCAACAGGATGCTGTTACTTATTTCTTTACGGAACTGGCAAAAAATACCGTGTTTACCAACAGCTCCGATCAGGTGGTGGAAGCTTTGGGAAACGGAAATGCAGATTTCGGGATAGCAGTATCCAGTAAACTCAGGTTATCGGATGTCGGATACAAGATGCAACCCGTATATAACCTGAATCCTTACAGCGGTTGCAGGACATCGGTTTCGGTATCCATGGCCAGAAACTCTAAAAATGTAAATACTGCAAAGCTTTTTATCAGGTATCTGTTAGGCGAAAGGGATGGAAAAGGCAGGGGTTATTTACCGTTCAGTACTTTGGGCACATGGTCGGCCAGGGATGATGTTGAAGATGCAAATCCGGTTCCTATAAAGGATATAGATCTCATGATCCCGGATCAGGATTATCTGATAAATGAACGCGAAAATATGGAAGAATTCTGGACAAAGCTGATAGCAGAATAAAAAAAGGAAATGACATGAAGAAGGACAAAAAGGGCATATTAAAAAGTTTTATGCTTACCATGGTGGCACTTGGCATCAGCCTGGTGCTTCTTTGGGTTGTCTTTTACTATCTGACTGTGGGAGTGGTGAGGTCAAACCTGGAACTGCAGGCAGAGACAGGTTCGGAGGCTATCATAGAGAATGTTGAGGAAGAACTGCTGGAGCTGGAGGATTCAGCATATCTGATAGGAAACAATAAAATTATTGCAGATATGGCGGTGACTACCGATTTACGCCGTTTTTTCGAGATGGGCAGCAGCTTTGTGAGAGAAAACACCTCCATGATCTCGGGTATCAGGAATGCCGATAATATAGTGGTTTTCAACAAGGACGGACAGTTTTACAGGATAAAGGGAACTGTATCGAATACCGCTTTGAAACGTATCTTTTACATGATGAAAAACGGTGATGACCAAACCCTGACCGTTACTTCAAACAAAAACACCTATATCGGGTTGTATAAACCTGTATTTTCCATGAGGGGGATCCCGGATGAGAACTCGGAACAGGAAAACGCGGGCTATATTGCATTGCTTATGGAACAGTCGGGGATAGAGAGGCTTATCAGTCCTTTTTCCGATATGGATTATCTGGGGACGGCACTTTTTTCAGGCAACAGACTCTTGTGTTCAAGTAATAATATCAAAGATGAAGACATGGAAGAACTGGAGAAGGATTCTGTATTTGTGAAGGATAAAGAGATAGGTCTTTCGGGATACAGGCTTACCGTATACAGCATGAGTACACTGTCGGAATCGGTATCGAGATATTTCAGGATCATAATGCCTATCACGGTGCTTATACTGGGTATGGTAGTGGCATTTTTTATCGGATATCTCCGAAGGCATATGATAGATCCCATAAACAAGGTTGTCCTGAATACACAAAATAACGAAAATCAATACCTGCCGTATACAGGGGAACAATATTTTGACGGACTGGTTGACCATGTAAATGATATGATGAACCAGATAAAGGACAGGGAAAAGGCGCTCTACGATTCGGAAGTAAAAATCAAAAAGACTGAGCTTGAGAAAGAAACAACACTG